>NZ_CP120717.1:5462500-5762500 GCF_032883915.1 Endozoicomonas sp. 8E
GTCAATGTGGTTTTCCGGGCTGTCGTCCCTACGCAGAAGCAATTGTCAGCGGTGAATCCATTAATCGTTGCCCTCCCGGTGGCCAGTCCACTATCAATGCACTGGCTGACCTTCTGGATTTAGAGCCAGAGCCACTGGACAAAGAGCACGGCGCCGAAAAGCCACCCATGGTCGCCTACATCCGGGAAGATGAATGTATTGGTTGCACCAAATGTCTACAGGCTTGCCCGGTTGACGCGATTCTCGGCGCTGCCAGGCAGATGCACACGGTTATGAAAGATGAGTGCACCGGCTGTGATCTCTGTGTTGAACCCTGTCCTGTTGATTGCATAGACATGGTAACCATCGAAACAACCACCCGTACCTGGAGCTGGCACCTGCCCTCCAGAGCAGAACCCGACCTGATAGCTACTGACATGAGAGGGCAAGCCCTATGAATCTGCCTCTCAGGGACATTACTGAATCCGGGCACTTGTCCAAAGCCAAAGTCAGAGTTTGGCCTCTGACGGGTGGTGTTCATCCTGAAGAAAACAAGTCCCCGTCCAACCGCACGCCAATCAGGCTGGCACCCGTGCCGGAGAAGTTGATTCTCCCGTTGTCACAGCATGCGGGATCTCCTGCACAACCCATTGTTTCTGTTGGCGACACCGTGTTGAAGGGACAGATGATTGCCAAAGCGACCGGCTTTGTCAGTGTGCCCGTTCACGCACCTACCTCAGGCACTGTAGCTGCCATAAGTTCTCAAGCCATTCCCCATCCCTCCGGTATGCACGACGAGTGCATTACATTGATCCCGGATGGAAAAGATCAATGGTGTGAGCTAAAGCCTGTCAGCGATTATACTTCTGTTGAGCCAGCCACCCTGGTTGAACTCATCCGCCAGTCAGGTATTGCTGGTATGGGCGGAGCCGGCTTCCCGACGGCGGTCAAGCTGTCGCCAAGAAGCCCGGTAAACACCCTGATCCTCAATGGCACGGAATGTGAGCCGTATATCACAGCTGATGACATGCTCATGAGGGAACGTGCCGACGGCATTGTCGCCGGTGCAAATATTTTGCAATACATTCTCAATGCAGAACGCTGCCTGATCGGCATTGAAGACAACAAGCCAGAAGCGATTGATGCCGTCAAAAAAGCCGTCGCTCAGTGCGACAACGGCCATAGGATGAAAGTGGTTGTCTTCCCAACCAAATACCCTTCCGGTGGTGAAAAGCAGCTGATTCAAATACTGACAGGTCTTGAGGTACCCTCAGGCAAACTGCCTTCTGATCTGGGTATTGCTGTTCAGAACGTCGGCACGGCAGTGGCCGTCTATGAGGCTGTCCATCATGGAAAGCCCCTGATTTCCAGAATCACCACCCTGACCGGCGAAGCTCTCTCAAGCCCGGGTAATCTCGAAGTGCTTCTGGGCACACCCGCCAGACACCTTCTCTCCTGTGCAGGTATCAATGATCAGGAGCTGGAAACATTGATTATGGGTGGCCCTATGATGGGTTTCACGCTCAATGAGCAGGATGTCCCTGTCACCAAAACCAGCAACTGCCTGATTGCCGGAACCCGGGAAGAATTCCCTCCGGCTATGCCTGCTCAGGCCTGTATTCGCTGTGGTATGTGCGCAGAAGCCTGTCCTTCCTCTTTGCTGCCTCAGCAGCTTTACTGGCATGCGAAATCAGAAAATCACGAGCAGTTGAAGCATCATAACCTCTTTGATTGCATCGAATGCGGCGCCTGTTCCTATGTTTGCCCGAGCAGTATTCCACTGGTTCAATACTACCGCGCCTCAAAAGGTGAAATTCGGACTCAGGAAGCCAGACATGCCAAAGCAGAGCGCTCCAAAGTTCGTTATGAAAATCGCCAGGCCCGTCTGGAAAGAGAGCAGGCTGAAAAAGAAGCCAGGCGCAAGGCTAATGCTGAACGCGCTGCCAGGTTGAAAGCGGAGAAGGCTGCGTCAGGCAATAAAGATTCATCAGCAGCCCCGGACCCTGTGCAGGCCGCCATCGAAAGGGCCAGGGCTAAAAAAGCAGCCACTGGCTCAGCTACCAGCAAAGCAGCAAAAGCGACACTGTCTGCCGATCAGAAAGAGCTCAGGATCCAATTGTCACTGGCCAACGCCCAGCTGAAGAAAACCCGCAGAGCCCTGATTCAGGCTCAAGAGAAAGGAGAAGGCGACGTTGACAAGCTAAGTGCTGACGTCAGCATGCTGGAGAACCAGGTGGCAAAACTGCAGAAAGATTTCGAAGCTGCAGCCGTTTCAGAGCCTTCAGCTATTATAAAGCAGCCCTCAGCTATAAAGCAGCCTTCAGCTATAAAACAGTCGGCGAAACCTGAAAAAGCCCTTGATGAAGAAGTCACCAAAAAGCTGAAAATAGAATCCGCTATGGCTAAAGCGGCCCTGAAAAAAGCGGAAAGGGCTTTGGCCACAGCACTCGGAGAAGGCAGCTCTGAGACGGAAGCACTCAGGGAAACTGTTGAAGAGTGCCGCCAGAAAGCAAACCGCCTGGCCAAAGAATTAACTAACGCCCACATAGAAAAGCCTGCAAAACCCGCAGTGGATGACAAAAAACTGAAAGTTGAGCGTGCAATGGCCAACGCGGCTTTGAAGAAGGCGGAGCGCGAAATGGCAAAAGCCCGGGAATCGGGGTCCAGTGACACAGTGCCCCTTCAGGAAAAAATAGACGAATGTCGTCAAAAGCTTGAACAGCTGGAATCTGGAAGACCATCCGTTGCTGATACCGAATCCGAAGCGGACAGACCGTCATCCCCGGCAAAAGTAGAAACCAGCGACAACCTTAAGAAATTGAAAATTGAGAACGCTATGGCCAAAGCCGCAGTCAAGAAAGCCCAGAGGGCACTGGATAACGCCGAGGGCGATACTCATGCCCTGGAAGCCGCACTGATGGAAGCACAAACCAAAGCAGCTGAAGCTGAAAATGCTCTGACCGCAGCAGGTTAAATCTCATTTAATAAACAGTCGGAATTTACGATGACCCTGGTAAGGCAGACATCCCCCCATGCTCGCAGCCCGAACAGCACGCAGCAGGTAATGAAATGGGTCCTACTGGCAGCAATGCCGGGTCTGGCCATGCAGACAGTCTTTTTTGGCTGGGGAACGCTGATCAATCTCGTCTGGTGCGTATTCATTGCGCTGGGTTCGGAAGCATTGGTGCTGAAAATACGACAACGCCCTATCGGCTTTTATCTTTCTGATGGTTCAGCCATTGTCACTGCCGTGTTGCTGGCTCTGGCACTGCCATCTCTCTCTCCATGGTGGCTAACCCTGATCGGGACCTCTTTCGCTATTATCATTGGCAAGCAGCTCTATGGGGGGTTGGGCAACAATCCATTTAACCCGGCCATGTTAGGCTATGTGCTGCTACTGATATCTTTCCCTCAGGAAATGACACAGTGGTTACCTCCACTGGGCTCTGAAACAGGTGCAGAGGGTCAGGCTGCAGTGAAAAGTTTCAGTGATGCGCTTTTCACCATTTTTCCATTGTTCGGCCAACCCGTTAATGTTGATGCCATCAGTATGGCAACGCCTCTGGATATTGTTCGGGAGAATACATCTCTGACCATGAATGAACTCTGGTCAGAGAATACAGCCTTACACTATTTTGCTGGCAGAGGTTGGCTCTGGATCAACCTTGCTTATCTTTCGGGTGGACTTTTCCTGCTCTACAAAAAGGTTTTCACCTGGCACGCACCAATAGGAATGCTGGCAGCCCTGCTGGTGATGTCTACCCTGTTCTGGGGCGGAACCGGATCTGGCAGCCACGGCTCACCGCTGTTCCATTTATTCAGTGGTGGCACCATGCTGGGCGCCTTTTTCATCATTACCGACCCCGTCAGCAGTGCTACCAGTAACAAAGGCAGGCTGATCTTTGGCGCTGGCATCGGGATTCTTGTTTACGTTATCCGGGTCTGGGGCGGTTATCCGGACGGTGTTGCCTTTGCCACACTGTTAATGAATATGACTGCACCCATGATTGATTACTACACCCAGCCCAGAACCTACGGTCATAAGAAGCCCAACAAGGGTTTGCCCAAGCAGCCCTGAGTGAATGAATGCGAAATGAGTGACTCACGAATACCTACAGATAAAGAAAGTCAAAATGAGCCAGAGGCGACCTCTCAGCAGAAGACACTTTCTGGCACTCTGACCGGTAGCATCGTCCGCAACAGTCTGACATTGGGTCTGTTTGCCATTCTGACCGTTGGCCTTATAGCTCTGACTTTTGTTTTGACAGAAAAGAAGATTCATGCTCAGGTTCGTGCCTTTGAAGCCAGGGCCCTGAAAGAAATTCTTCCGGATAAAACACACGACAACAACATTCTGGATGCCCGAATTACCATCCCGGCCAATGATTTACTGGCAACCTCTACCGAAAAGTATGGCTACGTAGCTTTCAAAAATGACAAGCCTGTGGCAGTTATTCTCCCCGCCATAGCCCCCGACGGCTATGCTGGAAAAATCGATCTACTGGTGGGTATTTATGCCGACGGAACCCTGGCTGGTGTTAGAGCTACCCAACATAAGGAAACACCCGGACTCGGTGATAAAATAGACACCAAAGTGTCTGACTGGATTTTGCAGTTCCAGGGTAAATCGCTGCTGGACCCCGCCCCTGAAGATTGGGGCGTCAAGAAAGATGGCGGCCAGTTTGATCAGTTCACCGGAGCTACTATAACCCCCAGGGCTGTTGTCGGTTCCGTTTATCGAACCCTGAACTATTTTGACGCTCACAGAGAAGCACTCTTTAAAGAGGGCGAGGCAGCCATGAACGGAGAAACTGCTCTAAGCCGAGAGACTGACTTGAAAGGAGAGACAGTCTTACGCAAAGAAAGAGGTGCAAAAAAATGACCAATGACGTTGCTACTGATTCTGAGCTGCAGAAAAAATCATTATTTGCCGATCAATCTGCCGTCAGGATTGCCTGGGACGGACTCTGGAAAAATAACCCGGCCCTGGTCCAACTGCTGGGTCTTTGCCCCTTGCTGGGTGTATCCAACAGTGTGGTTAACGCTCTGGGACTTGGAGTTGCGACCATGCTCGTTGTCATGGGCTCAAACATCGTTGTTTCCCTGATTCGACATCAGGTGACTGACGCGATTCGCCTCCCCGTTTTTGTTATGGTCATCGCCTCCTTTACCACCTGCATAGAGCTTTTGATGCAGGCCTACACCTATGAACTTTACAGGATTCTGGGTATCTTCATTCCGCTGATTGTCACCAACTGCATTATTTTGGGTCGTGCAGATGCCTACGCCTCCAGGCAACCCGTGATTCCCGCCGCTTTTGATGGGTTTATGATGGGAGCAGGCTTTGCTGCCATTCTGGTTCTGCTGGGAGCACTTCGGGAACTGATCGGTCAGGGAACACTGTTCTCGAGCATGGACCTGCTGCTGGGCCCTGTCGCACAAAACTGGACAATTGTCGTTTTTCAGGATTACAAACAGTTTCTGTTCGCCATTCTCCCTCCCGGGGCCTTCGTGTTCATGGGCTTTCTCATTGCCATCAAGAATGTCATCGACAAAAAACAGGAAGAAGCCAGAAAGGCTCAGGAACCGTTATCAGAGTTGGGCAGTAAACGTGTTCGAGTGACTGGAAATATCTAATGAATAAGGAAAAAAGAACCCAAATTTTTACCCGGTTACGGGACCAGAACCCTAACCCGACGACAGAGCTCAATTACTCCTCCTCCTTTGAGCTTTTGATCGCCGTGATTCTTTCAGCTCAGGCAACGGATGTTGGCGTTAACAAAGCAACGGATAAATTATTCCCGGTGGCCAATACACCCCGGGGCATTTTGGATCTGGGCCTTGAAGGTCTGAAGGAGTTCATCAAAACCATTGGCCTGTTCAATGCCAAAGCCGAGAATGTCATCAAGACCTGCAGAATGCTGCTCGAACACCATGGCGGCGAAGTCCCTGATACCCGCGAAGCCCTCGAAGCGCTACCCGGTGTGGGCAGAAAAACTGCAAACGTTGTGCTGAACACCGCTTTCAAGCAACCTGCTATGGCTGTAGACACTCATATATTCAGGGTTTCCAACCGGACCGGAATTGCTCCGGGCAAGAATGTTCTGGAAGTGGAAAAAAAACTGGTCAAACTGATTCCCAAAGAGTTTCTTCTGGACGCTCACCACTGGCTGATTCTTCATGGTCGCTACGTTTGCAAGGCCAGAAAACCTCAGTGTGGCAGCTGCATTATTGAAGATTTGTGTGAATTCAGGAAAAAGACTTCCTGACCTATTAGTACCTGACCAGGCACTCAGAATCCGTCCGTCCTGAGCTTGTCGAAGAATGATGGCAGCACATTTCGACAAGCTCCGGACGAACCGTATGGGGTATGGTGCTTCAGAAACGGCAGTATCCTCTGTTAATCCAGGCGGCAACAGCTGCGGAAGCAACAGCAGACAGAATACCAGCATAAGGAATCGCTGAAAAATAACTGACTGCGGACGAAGTGTTAGCCGGATCGCAAACCTCTGAGTAACTCGCAGGGTAGTAACCATGATCTCCAATATAGGCTTGAGTGGTAGGTGATAGCATAAACCTTGCAAAGGTTTCAGCAGCTTTGGTGCTGGCAGAACCTTCCAGTATTACCATCTCCTGCCTGAGACGGTGAAAATCATTGTCTTTTAACAGCGACACCTCGTCATCTTTGGGATAATTGTGCTTTACGTGATGCGAATCCCTGGAGTGATCATCGTCTTCATGAAACACTAATGAGGCCGGGAGCAGGGCAAATAACTCTGTTTTGTTCATATTGTTGTTCCAGACATCATGGGCACTGTCTTCGATCTTGATATTTCCCGCTGCATTCAGGGGATAGTACAGCCCTGCAGCCTCAAGCAGGTCCTCCGCCCTCTTGCCATAGGGAGAATCCTGAGGATCCGGAATATAGACTGTCTGATTGCGATGCTTGGCGATAAAGTCACCCAACTCCTTCACCGTTATGGTCTCTTTTCCATGGCCGTGACCATGATCTTCGGTCTGGTTACCCATCTTGTGCAAGAACGCAAGCCGACCAAACGCATAGGTTTTCCGTGACGTCGGCTTGGCTTTTTTCAGCTTCACCAGCGTAGCCGTGTGGGTTTCATCTGCACTGAGAAAGACGTCGAAGGACGCACCACCCACAATACTGTCAAACAAGTCGTCACTTGCGCCTTTTACAAGCGTAAGCTCAATGTCCGAATGGAGTTTGTTAAAGGCTTTTCGCAACTCAACAGCCGTCGGGTAAAAGTTGGATGCAACCGCTATTCTCAGCGTGTCTGATAAAACAACGGGACTGAGAAAGATCAGCGCCAGAGCAAAACATGTGGAGCGATAGATTTTTTTAAAGAAACCATGTCCTGCATTAGACCTGAGAGACTGCCAATACTCTTTGAAAATCCATTTCGGGCAGCTGAATAAAGTCGGCATTAACGTAGTCATAACAACTCTATGTTTACTGGTAGATAGGGCAAGAAAGTATAGACGGTATTTATGCGATGTATTTTTTTATCGGTTTATTCTCACTCGTCATTTGGGCATTGGTAAGGTCCGCACATGCTGATGAACATGAAATTAAAGGTATCAATCACCTGTTGTATAGTCATTTCAATGATGCCGGTCCTGGCAGGGCTTCTCTCTGCTGTAGGCTTCGATCTTGCAATATTTGAAGGAATGACGCCCTGCCCTGCAGCCAATGCCTTCGGAAAAGTTTGATTAAGAACAACGGTAATTAGAGACTCTGTCAGGCCTAAAGCGAAACCATAGTCAGGGGAACTGGGATTGCTCGCCATGTATTCATATATTACTTTATTTTCTGAAGAAGTAGGTTGAATATGTCTATTAATGGTAAGGAGATTTTCAACCGCACCAGAATGACCATGAGGGTCACGAATATAAACAATCTCTTTTTCTTTGTCATAACCGATCAGACTATAGGCGTGCAGGGGTTCGATTCCCTCGAATGGCCTTAGCTTCAAGGGGGCTGACAACGCTGAGGTAATAAAAAAAGTTGCTGCTTTTTCATCATCCACAAAAAAGTTGAGTAGTATCTTTAACCGAGCCCGAGTTTCAAACTGCGGGTTGATGTGCCCGGAAGGTGAATTCATGAGTACCTTATTGGCTATTGATGGGAGCACTTTGACCAGCTCGGAATATTGATGATACTCGAATCGCGCCCGATCATTTCGTCCCCGTACGTTATAATATTTTTTCGATAGATGAGCATAAGCGGCTTCCAGCATCGCCAGCCAGATACCGCCATCCCGTGTTTCGGCAAAGTGTGAGTAACGCTCAACTTCTCTGAATTGAATCACTTCGCCTTTAGCAATCCCGGGAAAAACAATTTCAAACGTCTGTTCATCGAAGGGATAAAAGTAATTGAATGCGAGCCTTTTTCCCGTTTCTGAGCTGACTATTGAGGCCAGCCAAGCGATCAGAACACAATCTGGAAAATATCCCTGCAGGAGATTATCCGGAGTAATACTCGTCAGACCCTGGGGAAAAAGTCGTCTATAGCCGTCGGCAAACGCTTGCCGCTCAGGTTTTGCAAGCCAGGCTTCCCAGAAGGTGTTGTCCTGCTCGTGGTGATACTTTGCGACTCGCCCCGACAGTTCAGCCAGCTCAATGCTTTCTCTGCTTAATGAGGCAGTGATAGGGTTTTGCCATGACTCGAAATTAACGAGATAGAGTCTGATGGTTTGGTAAAGGTCTTTGTTCAGATAAGGGGCATGGTAGCCCTCAATCAGCTCATCGTAGGAGAGCAGGCCATCAAAGTCTTTATCAAGGGCGCCTGCCAGCTCTGGGAAGTAGCGGTAGGCCGATGGATAGCCGGGTGAAAATACCCCGCCTAAAACCTGGACAGAAAAAAATAGCAAACTCGTCAGTAATAAAGGGTGTAAGCGGTCCATAGTACTTCGACTCCTCAAAAAAGCACCTTAATCAGCTCGTGGTATTGCGATACAACCCGCTATTAATTAGATGACAGATGGCTCCGAAGAGTTCCCGTACGGGTTAGTGAAATAGACACTTTTGTTAGCAGAATCGCCGTGGGTCTGCTCAGAATCAGCTTGTTTATTCTGCACTAAAGCGCAGCGGGTCTGAATTTAAGGCCATAAGGTCCCTGCAACAATTGAAAGAGAAAACAGTGCTGACTCTTCTTTTTTGACTCTTCTTTTTTGACTGTCTGGAACCAGTTGCACTTTCTGTTGTCCAAATAGATACCGACAATTAAATTCAGAGAGGTAACTAATTATGCAACCAGTACATCCCACATCATCACTGCCACTGGACAGCTCAATCAGGCAGGAGCAATCTGTCCAGTCAACAGAAACCTCAGGAAGGGCTGAAAACGGAAGGGCAGTAAACAGCTGGTTTGGCGCTATCTATAGCGGTTTCTTCCGCGCTATTGGCTACGGAGAAACCGGTACAGTCACTGCTTCAGCACTTTCCGACAGGACAATCGCTGCTTCTGTCTCCGGCAGTTCTGCACACTCAGGTTCCATTCAGGCAGCCGATCCACAACCAGCAAGTCCGATGGAACTCACAGAGGTTTTACCTGCTCTGGCAGAGGCCGTAGGTGCAAAAGATGCCGCCCGGGTAAAATCACTGCTGACATCACTGAAACTGACATCCCCGAATCAAGCTGCGCGAGTAGCCGAGGATAACCTTAAAACCATTTTGCAGGATAATTTTCCATCTACTCGTAAAATACCCGAAAATGAATACGTAAAGCTGAAAAAGCTTATCGACTGTTTGCTGGCCTACTGTGGCAATGGTGGTAATGCACTGGCGAATTCGGCTCTGAACCTTTTTGTCGTCCGGGGAGATTTTCCACATGCCCTGTCTGTTAAAGATAAACATCAGGCAATTCTGGAAGCAGATCATCTTCAGGTAGCCCTCGATAAGGTGGTCCAGAAATACGCGCCATACGTTAAACATGACGACGACTCTTACCCGCGCTTCCTTCATGGCCACAGCAAAGCGATACTGGCCCTGGCGAATCGGCAAGATCATCAAACCATGGAGATTGCCAGGAAAACGCTCGCTGACGGGCTGGAAAAATGTTTGAGAGACACCCAATGGGTGCGAGATTTGCCTCCAAAAGATTTTACTGAGATACAGAGGTGTTTTCAGGAATTTTTCAATTTCGGCATCAAGGATGCGGAGCTGGCCTACTCCTTCCTGAATCTCTTCGTTGCCAGGGGTGATTACACGCGGGCGGGGACAATTGCATCGGCCAGTATCCGCATTACCGACGAGGACCTTTGCAAAGCCCTCAGGGATCGATTTCACCGAGGTTCTGTCAAGGAACTGGTAGGGCTGGCAAATCCCGGGGCTGCTGCCCAAAAGATAACCAAAGACACTGTTCTGGATATTTTGCAACAAACTCTGGTCGATGTTGATCGCATGCAACCTCACGAAATTGGAAATTTCGAGAGTTTTATCCGGTCTTATATCTGCCAGCTTTCCGGACCGGTCGAAGACAAACTGTTCCTGCTCAACCCGCTCATTGATTTTTGTGTTCGTGGAGAAAAAATTGGACTGGCACAGAGGCTGAAAACAATTTTTAAGGGGTGTTACCTTGAGCCAAAGGCTTTCGAGAATGCCTGTGAAAAACTGAAGCAGTCTGCAACCGATGAATTACAGAAATCAATGACGCTAAAAGCGTTATCGGATCTGACCGAGCCTGCCAAGATCAAGACCGATTAAGCCTTTGGTCTTGATCCTGGGCTGAGTGAATTTATCATTGACAGTCAAGCCAACAAGACAGAAAACTCTCGTATTCTGAAGACTTTGTTGGCTCGGCTGGCAAGTACATCACGTGGTACAATCACTTTTCAAAGTGAAAAACTGTAAACCATAGAACAGATAAACTGCACATGACCCCTACGATTGAACTTGCCATAGATCTGATTCAGCGTCCCTCAGTCACTCCTGAAGATGAGGGCTGCCAGGATCTGATGATCAGCCGTCTGGAACCCCTGGGCTTCAAAGTAGAGAGACTGCGGTTTGGTGAAGTGGAAAACATCTGGCTTCGCAGGGGAGACTCTGCACCGGTTCTGGCATTTGCCGGTCATACCGACGTTGTACCCACAGGTCCCGTAGAAAAGTGGGATAACCCTCCTTTTTCTCCTTTTGTCGATGAGAATGGTATGTTACAGGGCCGCGGTGCGGCGGATATGAAAGGCAGTCTGGCTGCCATGGTGACGGCTTGCGAAACCTTTCTGGCCGCGAACCCTGACCATAAAGGCTCCATTGCTTTCCTGATCACCAGCGATGAAGAAGGTCCGGCCCAGCATGGAACCGTTAAAGTCATTGAGCACCTGGAAGCCCGTCACGAAAAGATAGACTGGTGCATCGTAGGGGAGCCATCCAGTACTCACCGAGTGGGCGATGTCATCAAGAATGGACGCCGGGGCTCTATGCACGGTCACTTGCTGATTCATGGGATTCAAGGGCACGTCGCCTATCCGCATCTGGCCAGAAATCCGGTTCATGAAGTGGCACTGGCCTTATCAGAGTTGACCGGCGAAGAATGGGATCAGGGCAATGACTTCTTCCCACCCACCAGCTTCCAGATCTGGCATATTCATGCCGGAGAAGGTGCCAGCAATGTCATTCCAGGAAAGTGCGAAGTCAACTTTAACTTCCGTTTCTCCCCTGAAGTCACTGACAAGGCACTGCAGGAGAGAGTGCTGGCCATTCTGGATCGACATAACCTCGAATACGATATTGAATGGCATGTCAGCGGCCAGCCATTCCTTACCCGCCCCGGTGCGCTGGTTAATGCTGCCAAGGCATCCATCAAGGCTGAAACCGGCATAGATTCAGAGCTGTCGACCTCTGGTGGCACCTCCGACGGCCGGTTTATAGCGCCAACCGGCGCCCAGGTGCTTGAGCTGGGCCCGGTCAATAAAACCATCCATAAAGTGAATGAATGCATCAAAGCCAGCGACCTGGATGATCTGGGCCGGATATATCAGGGCGTCCTGAAGCGACTGTTGACTTGAATTCATCCTTTATTTTCAGATGATACAGACCCTATGAATAAGGTTGAAGATCTAGAAATTTATGTCAAAGACCTGAGCCTGGAGATGATCCAGAAATGGCTCACGGCTCATTTTGACAGCGTTGAAGTTCTTAGTAGCGGCAAGAAAGTTCACGACTTTCTGCTGCACAGCGAGGAAGACTCAGCCCCGGTGATGATTGTTGAGGGTGCGGTTGGCAAAGCCTGGACCAGCATTTGGTTCAAAGCCAATAAAACCCCCTGGAGTGATGATATGGCCTGTGCCAAAAGCCTGAACCAGTTTGCCAGATGCCGGGTGAGAGCCAATGCAGCTCCCTGGTCAGACGGTGAAGATATGGATGAATGGTGGCAGATGACGGAAACAGGCGAAGAAAGCACGGTCTCCTGGCCTAATGCTCTTTGAAAACTTATTGCTGCCAGAGAAGCTATTGAGCGCTTCTGGCTTTTCCCCATTACTTTTGCTCGCCAGGAAAGAACAAAACCCTTACTGGCGTGCTTTCAATCCGGGAAATAGTCACTTTCCTCTTTGCGCCATGGCATCTATTCAAGCTAGAATCCACCGATAGCCATTCACCCTCTTGATTTCAGGCCGCGGCCAATTCCATGCACAGACCCAATACTCTCAGTCGCTTTTTGTTTCATAGCTTGAGAAAGCTTTTATTCACCTGGGTTAGAACAACGGTTCATAACAACACTGCACAAAGCCTTGGGATTCAGCCAGACAAGCCTGTCTGCTACGTACTTCGTAACCGTTCCCTGTCCGATCTGATGGTGGTTGAGCATGAGTGTCGAAAAGCGGGTCTGCCAAGACCCTATGCGTTTATTCACAGTGGTCGCAAGAATGGTGATCAGGCCTATTTTTATCTGACTCAGCAGCGAGGCGTTCTGCTTCAAAGAGAGCATCCGGAAACGGCAGATACACTGGCAAACCTTCTCAGGGAAACCGAGGAGCATCCTGACCGCGACGTTCAGCTGGTTCCTGTCAGTATTTTCTGGGGACGGGCCCCGGATAAAGAGCAGTCCGCCCTGAAGCTCCTTTTTGACTGGAACTTCAGCCTGGGAGGACGATTCAGGAAATTTATGGCCATTCTGCTTCATGGCAGACAGACAATGGTTCACTTTAATCCAGCCATGTCCCTGAGAGAAGTGGTGGATGAAGGCCAGGAACACTGCCGCACTCTCCGAAAGGTGGGTCGTATTCTCAGGGTGCACTTTCGTCAGCTCAGAGAGTCTGTCATTGGCCCGGATCTCTCTCACCGAAGAATACTGGTCAATGGCCTGATCCATACACCACAGATTCGCAAAGCCATAGAAGCTGAAGCCGCTGCCCGTGAAATCACCCTGATCGAGGCCGAGAACAAGGCTCGACAGTACGCCAATGAAATCGCCTCTGACTACTCTTATCCGGTCCTCAGGTTTCTGGACATTGTCTTGACCTGGTTCTGGAACAAGCTCTACGACGGCCTGTCGATCAATAACATAGAACCGATCAAAGCACTTTCCCAGAAGTACAGCGTTGTTTACGTGCCCTGTCACCGCAGCCATATTGACTATCTCTTGCTTTCCTATGCCCTGTACTATGAAGGGCTGACACCTCCCCATATTGCTGCCGGTATCAACCTGAATATGCCTGTCGTTGGCACCATTCTCCGTAAAGGCGGCGCTTTCTTTATGAGAAGAACCTTCAGAGGCAACCCTCTTTATAGTGCAGTCTTTCATGAATACATGCATACCCTGTCCAGTCGTGGATTCCCCATTGAATATTTTGTTGAGGGCGGCCGTTCCAGAACCGGTCGAACCCTGAACCCGAAAACCGGCATGCTCTCTATCAGCCTTAAAAGCTATCTGAGAGATAGCCGACGACCCATACTGTTTGTGCCGGTTTATATCGGTTATGAGAAGTTACTGGAAGTCAGCACTTACATGAGTGAGCTGCGAGGCAAGAGCAAGAAAAAAGAGTCCCCTCTTGACGTTGTGCGCACACTGGCAGCCCTGAGGGATCAGTTTGGCAAAGCCTGGATTAACTTTGGTAACCCGGTCCGCATGGGTGAATTCCTGGATAAGGAAGTACCTCAATGGCAGCAAGATCAGTCTGAAGGCTATAAACAAGAGTGGCTAAAGAAAGCAACCAATACACTTGCTTTCAAAATTGCCAGTGGGATTAACTCAGCGGCGGTCATCAACCCGATTAACCTGATTGCCATGGCCCTGCTTTCATCGCCACGTCATGCTTTGGGTGAACAGGAGCTGGTATTACTGATAGAGATTTATCAGCGACTGCTCAGAAAATCTCCCTACAGCAACAAAACAGTTATTACTGACATGGATGGCCACAGCATCATCCGCTATGCAAAGAAGCTGGATTTACTCAATAAATTCAGTGATTCTCTGGGTGAGGTCTACAGTCTGGACGAAAAGACAGCGGTAATGATGACCTATTACCGGAATAACGTACTGCATATGTTTGCCGTACCTTCCCTGCTCAGCTGTCTGTTTATTAACAACAATGCCATGACACAGAGAGAAATTTTCCGGGTCTGTTCCATTTTATACCCTTATCTTCAATCCGAGCTCTTTCTCAGATGGAGTAAAAGAGGATTTCTGAAAGTGGTCACCCAGTGGCTGGAAACATTGGCTAGTGAAGGGCTTATCATCAGTGACCATGATGGCTATTATCGCCGACCTGATTACAGCTCAGTACAGTTTGTCACTCTGACGGTGCTTTCCCGTGCCATTGCCCAGACCCTTGAGCGCTTCTTTATGGTCATCAGTCTGCTGATCAGTAATCACAGCGGTAACATTAAACAGGAAACTCTGGAAAACCAGAGTCGTGTACTGGCTCAAAGACTGTCCATTATCCACGGGTTGAATGCCCCCGAGTTCTTTGACAAGGCGCTGTTCAAAAACTTTATCGAGCAGTTAAGACTCAATAACGTCGTGGAGATTACCCAGACCAACAAGCTCAATTACGGCGATGAAGTCAAAATGGTCGCGGACGAAGCCTTTAAGGTCCTGACCAGCGAAGTCCGTCACAGCATACTGCAAACCACCAAAACTCAACCCGCTCCGATCGAAGAGCATTAATTCGCTTTCGGTTCGGGAACCCTCTTTCATCATCAGATTATTGGATGATGAAAGAGGGTCCGTTAGCCCTCAACCTTTCACTCAAACGCTTGAAGAGCGTGGATATCATACCTGCATGCCTTTCCTTTCAGTTTGTAGGTAGGTGAGGTATTGCCCAACTCCGGGGATAACCGGGGTCTTTTAATCACCACCCGGTATTGGGCCAGTTTCAGGGCAGGCTCAAGCAACTCATCGGCATCGGGATCACCTGATAATAGTGCCTGAAAGATTTTCATTTCCTTTTTGACCTCTGCAGACTTCTCTTTTTGGGGAAACATGGGATCGAGATAAACGACATCGAACTGTTTTCCAAGGGACAGACTCGACTCCATAGCACGACGACTGTCTTCTTTAATCAGCTGCATACGTCCGGCAATCTCTGAGACCTCCGGATCTGCTATCGCTCTTCTGATGCCGTCTTCCAGCAAAGCGGCGATGACGGGAGAGCGCTCAATGACTGTCACCTTGCAGCCAAGAGAGGCCAGCACGAAGGCATCTCGACCAAGTCCACCCGTGGCATCCAGAACATGAGGTTTGACACCTTTATTCAAACCCACGGCTTTGGCTATGTCCTGACCTTTGCCGCCACCGAACTTTCTTCTGTGGCCTGCCTTGCCTCCCACAAAATCAACACTGATGGGATTTTCTTTTCCACAAGCCCGTGTCAGGGAAAGACGATCATCTTCAAAACCCAGAATAAGTTGATTTTCCCGGCAGCCAGCCGGATTCTCAATGTAAGTGGCTCCATCCATGGAACTCAGCAGCGTATCAAGATAGGCTTGCTTATCAGGATCCGGATGAATTTGAATTACGACAGAACTGATCATTCAGCTATTGCTCACAACATATTTCGTTAGATCGGATTTTATCACTGGGGGGCTGTTTGGAACCTCAAACCATAAAAGAAACAGCAGACGTTTGGCCTGCTGTTTCTGTCAATGGGAGAAGTTTTAGCTATCAGTTCGAGCATTAATCAGGCTGAGCGACCATCCTAAGGTAAGGCTTCAGAGTCTTCCAACCCTGCGGGAATTTCTTTTTAGCTTCTTCTTCTGAAACCGCAGGTGGAATAATCACATCCTCACCAGGCTGCCAGTTCACCGGAGTTGCCACCGTGCATCGGCTGGTCAGCTGAATAGAGTCCAGAGAACGAAGGATCTCGTCAAAATTCCTGCCGGTGGTCATTGGATAGGTCATCATCAATTTGACCTGTTTGTCAGGGCCGATGATAAACACGGTTCTGACCGTAGCATTGGTGGCAGCGGTTCTCCCTTCTGAGCTATCACCCGCGTCGGCAGGCAGCATGTTATACAGCTTCGCTACGTTGAGGTCCGTATCACCAATCATGGGGTACAGGGGCAGGTGCCCCTGGGTCTCCTCAATGTCTCTGGCCCAGCGTTCATGATCATCTACAGGGTCCACACTCAAACCAATGAGCTTACAGTTGCGTTGTTCAAACTCTGGTTGCAGCCGGGCCATATAGCCAAGCTCTGTCGTACAGACGGGTGTAAAGTCTTTCGGGTGGGAGAATAAAATAGCCCAGGAATCACCTATCCAGTCATGAAACTGAATAGAACCTTGGGTGGTTTGAGCCGTGAAATCAGGGGCAACGTCATTAATTCTCAGAGTCATGTCAATTCCTCAGGGGTCAATCTCGGGTCAAAAGCCAATATCTCAGCACAGTCTATGAAAAAGTGTTCTCATTACGATCAGTCTGAAACAGATAAAGTCTTGCCCGATCAGTCCCGAATTACAACCTATGAGAAGTAAAGCCTGTTTATGCAAATGATCAACAGGAATTTACAGGCTGAGAATGAGGTCACATTTTTAATAATAAAAATGTGAGTATTTATAAGATAAAGTCACCCATCCAAGGATAGGTGGCGATGCTTTAAGCGCACAACATGCTGATGGTTAGAACACCATCACGGCAATCAATACTGCGCCGAGAATAAAGCGATAGATCACAAAGGGCATCAATCCGATTCGATTGATAAACGACAGGAAGAAGTATATACAAACCCAAGCACTGACGCCTGCCAACAGGGCACCAGAGAAGAGTACGCTCCAATCCACCGGCTCTGTTGCCTTAACAAGGTCCAGTGCCAGAAGCAGCCCTGCCCCCAATATGACCGGAATAGAAAGCAAAAACGAAAAGCGGGCTGCTGCCTCCCGGGTCAAACCGAGCATTAGGCCAGCGGTCATGGTTATGCCTGAGCGAGAGGTTCCCGGAATCAGGGCGATAGCCTGGGCAAAGCCAATCAACATGGCCTGACGGAAGTTTAACTTTTCGATAGGCTGTATTTTTTTCCCCTTGTAATCAGCCCAACCGAGAAGCGCACCAAATATCATGGTTGTCCCGGCAATGACGGCAATACTGCGCATAGCTTCATCCAGGCCCATGGACTTCAGAACAAAACCAAACACAACCGCTGGTAAGGTAGCAAAAATCAGGTACCAACCCAGACGACTGTTGACCGATGCGCCTTTCCCCATCAGGGAGCCCAGCCAGTCCTGAGTAATTCTGATCAAGTCCTTACGAAAATACCCCACAACCGCGATCAATGTGCCAATATGAACCGCCACATCAAATGCCAGCCCCTGATCCTTCCAGCCCAACAACTGCGCAGGCAATATCAAATGAGCAGAACTGGAAATCGGCAGAAACTCTGTCAAGCCCTGAAGCAGAGCGAGAATGATTACCTGAAGGCTATCCATGATAGCTTCCCTCCCCTGACGGGTATATCACCCATGCCGATTTCAATGACATCTCACAAAGTAAGAAATCACTTCACATCAGGCCATTATTGTTAAAGGAAAAACGAGTATTATCGTTCACTTTTCTTGAGAGCCACCTTATCCCTCAGATAGACAGGTCTGGCTTGTTCAGCAGGTACACTGAGTCCTTCGTTGAAATCAGCCGCAGCCAGAATAGCGATATCTGCCGCCCTGGGATAAGCTTCGGGGAAACATTTCACCACTTTTGCTGCCAGCTGTTCCCGGAACTGCCAACCCGTCCCGATTCCCAGCCAGTTCTCTTTGCCGTCGGGCAGGACAACTTTTTCGGGGGTGATAACACTTTCTTCAATCACCGGTTGCATCAGTCCATTCTCTTCCTTGAAAGCACCCCAATAAACCTCACCCATACGGGCATCAATAGCAGCCAGTACAGCGTTTGACTGATGCACTCTGAAGCCTTCCTGCGCCAGTGCTCTCAGAGTTGACACGGCAACAACCGGCTTATCGATGGCAAACGCCAGCCCCTGCACCATGGCAGCCGCTATTCTGAGACCTGTGAAAGCACCTGGCCCGCAACCAAAAGCCAAAGCGTCCAGATCAGACAGGCTGACTGCCTGTTTTTTCAGTAGCTTGTCGACCATTCCCAAAAGCTCACGGCTGTGCCTTCTGGGTAACAACTCAAAATGCTCAACAATCTCACCATCCAGATTCAATGCCACTGAACAGGCTTCTGTAGCGCTATCTAGAGCCAGAATTTTCATCGGCGTATCTCTAATAGGGATAACTCATGCACGTAACGGCGTATTATATCGTTGCCAGCTCATGAGAAAGTCTCCTGAAAACGTAAAAAAGGACGAACAGTCGTCCTTTTTTCTACGATCAGCATCATGAGATGCCAGACAGCAGAGCTTATCAGGCAGCCGCAGGCTTCAGGGCACAGATCACTTTGGCCTTGATATCATCAACACTGCCTACGCCCTCTACACGGCTGTAGCGGGTCTGACCTTCAATAGTCTTATAGAAGCTGACCAGAGGGGCCGTCTGGTCATGGTAAACGCCCAGACGCTTGCGTACGGTCTCTTCCGTATCGTCATCACGCTGAATCAGGTCTTCACCCGTAACATCATCTTTACCTTCAACCTTCGGTGGGTTATAGACAACGTGATAGGTTCGGCCGCTGTCAGGGTGAACACGTCTTCCTGCCATGCGTTGAACAATCTCTTCGTCTTCAACGGCAATTTCGATCACATGATCAATATCGACACCGGCATCACGAAGTGCTTCAGCCTGGGGAATGGTTCTGGGAAAGCCATCAAACAGGAATCCTCTGGCACAGTCATCCCTGGCAATACGCTCTTTAACCAGCTCAATGATGATTTCATCTGAAACCAGGGCGCCGGAATCCATAACCGCTTTTACTTTAAGGCCCAGCTCGGTACCGTCCTTGATCGCTGCGCGCAGCATATCGCCGGTAGAGATCTGGGGGATACCAAACTCTTCCATGATGAACTGGGCTTGCGTACCTTTACCGGCACCCGGGGCACCCAACAGAATCACTCTCATGAACAGGCTCCTGTCTGACAAGACCCAGTGTTTGAGCATTGCCACGACGATTTTAAAAGGCACAAAGGATATACACAGAGCCACCGGGTTACAAGTTGATACAGGAAAATTCTAACCCTCCCTGTGCCCATCACCCGGGTAATCAGAATTAACTCACACCTGTGAAATTTCTTAATCCCTTGGCCGATAAAGTCTCCAGAATGCCATTGTGAAGAGAAGCAGACATGAAAAGGTCATATAGAGCAAAGATACTGTCCATAATAACTATGACCCTAATGGCTATGGCCCTGCCAGTGACGACTCTGGCACTCCCTAATGCTAAAATCACGGGGCATCGCTGGCTACTCTCCGCCATAAAAAGTAACCGCCCCCCTTCTGGCTATCTCGATCTCAACAACTGCAGTATCAGCAAGAACATTGGCGACCTGCCTGCTGACAAGCGCACTTACAGAGTTTCATTTGCCGAAAATTTTTCCTACGATCCCGAAGATGGCAGCATCTCAACCATCATGAGCAGGCTTTACCAACAGACCCTTAACCTGGGTGAAACACCAGTTCTTATCAGTAGACCTGCCACCGTTATCCTGACCAGCAGGCCTCAGAGAGAATCGGTCACTTACCAGATCGTCGTCTCTCACAATGAGAGAACCCTGATGCAGCTCTACGAATGCCCCTGGAGTACAGCGGTCTATTTGTGGAAACCCAAGGGGACACTGTTCGACTAGGAGCCTGACCGAGAATAGCGCCCGTAGCGAGGACGGCAGAAAATTCGGTTTTGTAAGGAGAGTAGCGAGCTATTTGACGAACAAAAGCGGATTTTCAGACCAATTTGCTGCCGCCGCACGACTGCATGGATGCAGGAGCTAGAGCAACGCAGGAGCAGTTGCCGCGTAGGGCAGTCTATTCTCGGTCAGGATCCTAGCAGCCTGTCGGACTTAAGCGTCCGTAGCGAGGATTGCAAGAAATTGAGGATAAAAATCTCTGTTTCTGAGGAGAATAGCGAGCTATTTGACGAAGAAACAGGGATTTTTAGACCAATTTATTGCAACCGCAGTAGGACAGTCTTAAGTCCGACAGGCTGCTAGTTAAGGATTTAACTGATCATCAGTTTGACGACATCAGCATCAGGCTCCCGGCTTTCACCCGCCCGGTGCAGCTTCTCCAGATAGGCCTCCCAGTACGCTTCCTGGTTGACACAAAGATCGTAGAGATAGCCCCAGTCGTAGATGCCGCTGTCATGACCATCATTAAAGTGAATTTTAATCGCATAGTGGCCCACCTTTTCTATATTGGTGACCTGAACCTGCTTTTTTCCGGTTTGCAGCACTGGATTACCATGTCCCCTGACCTCGGCAGAAGGACTGTGGACACGAAGCATCTCACTGCTGAGCTGATAAGTCTCATCGGCGCTGTATTTCAACTCCAGTCGTTGGGATTGCCTGTGAAAGTTCAAAGCTTCGGGGATTTTTTGCTGCATGCTGAAAGGTCTCTACTGCATCGTTAAATGACTGGCTCAATGCAGTTTACATCAGAGTCCTGTTTTCTTGTTAGTTATGCTTACGTCAATGTTCTGAACTTTCGATCTGAGAACCATTCTAATTTATTGAAGGACATCGCTGTTGAATGCCCTTCAAACCGATCTCCTTGTAATCAAGGATAATACTCATTTAATAGAAAGGAGCTTAATATGATTAACCCGGATCACACTATCGGCGCCGTTGGAGGTTCAAACCCAACTACGTCACAACCTGTTCAACCTCAACCGCAAGAAGCACAAGAAGGTGCTTGTTATGGTAGGACTGTCACGACTGCTGATTGCAGAGTTCCACCTCTAACAGAAACACAATCCGTTATTTGTGAAGGACCTCTTGGATCAGTCGGCTTCAGCCCTGATGGCAAAACAGCGTTATATGGTAATTTCGGACACGTGTCATTTCTCAGTGACAATAAAGTGCGAACCTTCATTCAGAATACCGATGGACAATGGGTAGAACGAGACACTTCTGCGAAGAAGTGATCAACTCCGCTACTTTCAGCACCAGGTGACTACCATCTGTTGATTGCAAGTAGCGATAAAACGTTGAAAATCTCTGCACTACGAAGGGATTGTTCAATGGCCTCCGACAGAGTCGGAGGCATCTAAACTCCAACAACTCGTTCCCACGCTGGGACCCACAGGACCTAAAAGCATGGGAGCCAGAGTTTTAACACCCTCTTCTGGTTATTTCCTTACGATCCCGCAGATAGCTGCATCTCAACTGGCATGAACAGTGGTTGAGATTGCTTCAAAGCTTCGGGGATTTTTTGCTGCATGCTTAAAGTCACTACTGCATCGTTAAATGACTGGCTCAACGCAGTTTACGTCAGAGTCCTGTTTTCTTGTTAGTTATGCTTACGTCAATGTCATGAACTTTCAATCTGAGAACCACTCTGATTTTATTGGAGGACATCGCTGTTGAATGCCCTTCAGCCCGATATCCTTGTAATCAGGGAGAAGACTCATTTAATTGAAGGAGCTTAATATGATTAACTCAAATAACACTACCGGTACTGTTGGAGGTTCAAACCCAAACACGTCACAACCTGTTCAACCTCAACTGCAAGAGGCTGGAGAAGGTGCTCGTTTTGGTAGGACTGTCAGTACTGGTGATAGCAACAATATACTTTCAGTAAGAACACCCGACTTTTCTCATTCTCAAACGGGCAGATCAACCACCTCCAGCCCTGATGGCAGATTTGTGAAAGTTGATGATGAAAAAGCGATACTTCCCAATATCACGTCACCCAGTTCAGTGTCCCCTCATGGCGTTAGCAGCAAAGGTACGCAATGGGCCGCAGACGAAGCGGATCTGAAAGTCTGGCAAGAAGGCCGCTCAAAGCCACGGAAAATGAAAAAAAAGAAGAGATCCTCAGGTTCTACTGACAAGCCTTCTTCAGGCGTTTGTCCCATTGCATTCCGATACTCTGGCAACACGAACTACCATGCCGTTCAGGGTCGGCAGGTCATGGATCAGGGCCTGGAGTCCCGATATTGCCAGCGCTCAACCGGGGCCACTGCATTACCTGATGCGCCTGCCAGGGATGATGAATCTTCTGGTTTCCAGCTAGCTACCCGGCCAGAGTCGGGCAAGGTAAATCTGACTCCCCCGAGATACAGGCCTCAATACATGACGCCACTGGTTGATATTGGAGCCAATCTCGTTAAAGACCGCTTTGACTTGCCCCAGGTTCTTGCAGAAGCTTCCCGGGCAGGGGTTGGTAGCATCATGATAACGGGCACTTCCATTTCTGCGTCGAAAGATGCTCAGAAACTGGTGGCTCAATGGTCGGAGCCATCGGCGAAAGCCACCGAAGCTTGTGGGTTTTCAGATTCCCCCCCATGCTCTTTGTACTATACAGTGGGATGCCATCCACACAATGCCAAGAATTTCCGCCGAGATGGTGGCATACGGGAACTGAGAAAAATACTTAAACAGGGGGATCGTCACTGCATTGCGGTGGGTGAGTGTGGATTGGATTACGATCGCGAATGGTCGTTTCCTGATGTGCAACGAACCGTGTTCAGGAAACAATTGGCGCTGGCTGCAGAGCTGAAAAAACCACTGTTTTTGCATGAGCGACTTGCCCATGATGACTTCATCGGCATTCTGAAAGACCACATAAATCAGTTGCCTTCACCAGCCATGGCTTGCGTTCACTGCTTCACGGGTAACAGTGAGCAACTGCAGGCCTATCTTGATCTGGGCTGTTCCATCGGAATTACCGGTTATATCGGCGACAAACGTAACAAAGATCTGGTTAAGGCACTGCGCTCTGTCGGTTGGGAGACTCTGCGTGAGCGCCTCATGGTTGAGACCGATGCACCGTTTTTAAAGCCTTATCTGGTTATGCCAGAACGGTTAGAACATCGTCGGCGTGGTAAAAGAGAAAATGATAATGAACCGGCTAATCTGCCCTATGTGATCCATGCGCTGAGCCAGGTGCTGGGTGTGGATGGCGAAGAGATTGCCGCTGCAACCACCGACAATGCCAGACGTATATTCTCCCTCGGTGACTGACGCAGTATTGGTATCCCGGTGAATCGGATTATTGACACCCTCCCCGCCGTAAAGAGGGTGTCGCAAAACACCAACAGCTCGTTCCCATCCTCTGAGGTCGTCATTCCCGCGAAGGCGGGAATCCAGCGCCAACGTTGGATCTCTGCCTTCTCAGGGATGACAGGGCCAGGGGGGGGTCGCGGGCAGTATGGTTCTGGTGGTGAGTCAGTGTGGATTCCCGCCTTCGCGAGAATGACGAGAATGAAGCCGGGAATGACGGGAGTCAACTCGTTCCCACGCTGGAGAGAGTTTTGCGACAGCCTCTAAAGAAGGTGTCGCAAAACTCCCTGAGGTCGTCATTCCCGCGAAGGCGGGAATCCAGCGCCAACGTTGGATCTCTGCCTTCTCAGGGATGACAAGGCCTGGGGGGGGGTAGCGGGCAGTATGGTTCAGGTGGTGAGTCAGTGTGGATTCCCGCCTTCGCGGGAATGACGAGAATGAAGCTGGGAATGACGGGAGTCAACTCGTTCCCACGCTGGGAGCCACAGGGCTTAAAAGCATGGGAACCAGAGGTTTTGCGACCCCCTCTACTGGTTATTTTCCTTGGAGGCTGACAGAGAATAGCGCCCATCTAGGCGACCCCGTAGTGAGGACGGCAGAAAATTGAGGATGAAAATTCGGTTTTGTGAGGAGAATAGCGAGCTATTTGACGAACAAAAGCGGATTTTCAGACCAATTTGCTGCCGCCGCACGACTGCATGGATGCAGGAGCTAGAGCAACGCAGGAGCAGTTGCCGCAGAGGGCAGACTATTCTCGGTCAGCCTCCTACGATCCCGCAGATGGCAGCATCTCAACCGGCATGAACGGTCGTTGAGATTGCTTCAGGGCCTCGGGAATTTTTTGCTGCCTGCTGGAAGTCTCTACTTCATAGTTATATCACTGGCTCAAAAAAGCTGACATCAGAGTCCTGTTTTCTTGTTAGTTATTCTTGCAGCAATGTTATGAACTTCCAGGCAGAAACCCGTTCTAACTAGCGTAGGACATCAATGTTGAATGCCCTGCAAACCGAAATCCTTGCAATCAAGGAAAATACTTATTTAATTCGAGGAACATAATATGAACGTAAATAATAGTAACATTACTGGCGCTGCTGGGTTTCCACCCGCTCCAGAAGCTCCGGAAAACGCCCCAACAGGTAATTCTTTTGGGAGGAGTGTCATCGTCGTTGATGCTAAGAGTTTTAATTACAGTGCGTCAATCTATGATGCTAGAGGTGAAATAAAAGCCACCATTCACACACCTGATCAGATCACTTCAGCCGAGTTAAGTGCCGATGGCACCCGAGCGATGATTAACACTCGCGATGGAGTGTCGCGTGCCTACTCCCTCTCTCATAAAACTGAGGGGCTCTGGATCTTAGAGGATTCGATTACTCCAGCCGACTTAAGTGCCGATGGCACCCAGGCGGTGATTACCACCAGTGATGGAGTGGCGAAAACCTACGCTAAGGATGCTCAAGGGTTATGGTCCTTACAAGAAGACACTTCTATGGAGAAGTGATCAACTACGCTTCTTCAGTGCGGTGACTGCCATCACTGAACTAAGAAGGGATTGTTCAATGGCCTCCGACTGAGTCGGAGGCGTATTGACTGACGACCTCAAAAGACTTTTGTTGCACTCAAAGGCGCGAGTCAAAACCAGGTTTCAGCTGATCTCGTTTTACCAACAATAGCCTCTGGAAGACCGGCATAAAATCACAGGAGACATTAACTCTTTTATTCTGGATAATGTTGCAGCACTAAATTTACAACGAATAAGTACGCTTAAGGATTTTATCCCAGGTATGAATAATCTACAGACCCCAAATCAGTTGTACCATAATCCTTATCCTGACGATGAAATTGACCTTTTTGAACTTGCAGAGAAACTGTTTGACCAGAAATGGCTGATTATAGCGATTACCACTCTGGCAACAGCTATTGCTGTGATTGCTGCCTTCAAACTTCCTGTAAGCTATACAACCGAGGCAGTCTTAAATGATTCTTCCCCAGCAAATATTGCCGCCTGGAACAGCAACGTTTTCTTGATTGCCGCAAATGGTGAAAGCAAGGACTCCAAGCATCTGACCACTGAAGAAGCCTATCAGCTGTATCTGAAGTATTTAACCAGCCCTGCCGCAAGGCGTTATGCATTCCAGAAGTCGTCTTTTGCAAACACTGCTTCCGATCATAGCTCAACGCCTGATCAAAAAATGCTCGCAGCACAATACAAAGCATTTTCTGATAACTTAGCTATCACAACGGGCAAGAATGATAATCGGACGAACATTCGATACAGCTCTTCAAACCCTGAAGAATCAGCATCGATCATCAATGAAGTTCTTTTGCCCTACGCCCAGGAACGGTTCGTAAAGAATATGCATGAGAACTTTCATGCACAGGTTGAAATAACAAAAAAGCAGATAACAAGCCATATTGACCGTCTGGAATCAAACTTCATATCTTATAACAGACTGCGCCTGACAGAATTGAAGGAAGCCTTGGCCCAGGCTCAAGCCGCCGGAATTACGGAACTCCAGACCAGTCAAGTGAATGCAACCATTATTGATGGAGCTACTTACTTACTGGGTGAAAAGCTTCTGAAGTCAAGGGTTGATGCGGTCAGTAGCAGAATTGAGAAATATCGCTTTTACAGTAGGCCCAATGCAGAAGATAGCGCAGAAAAACCCTACATCAGAGGTGTATCCAGTCGTGTTTACCAACTCGAACAATTGGAAAAACTGGACCCGGACTTTTCTACCATGATTCCTGCCAACTTAGAACAACCTGCAGCCGTGCCAGTTTCGCCCTCCAAACCCAACAAAAAGCTTATCGTCGTTTTGGGAGCTATGTTAGGGCTGATGGCTGCCGTCTTTCTTGCCCTGATCAGGATAGCGCTGAAAAACAGAGAAGAGAAAAAGCGAGCTGCCGACCACAACTCTCTGAGTATGGTCAGCCAGGAGCCTGACCGAGAATAGACTGCCCCAGACGGGCGCTATTCTCGGTCAGGCTCCCAGAAGATCAGAGAATATAGCGACTCAGATCTTCGTCCTGAACCAACTCGCCCAGATGCTCGTTAACATAGGCAGCATCGATCAACAGCGGTGATTCGCTGTGCTTAAGGGAGAGGTCTGCTGCACTGAAGGAGATCTCTTCCAACAAACGCTCAATCACAGTGTGCAGACGACGGGCCCCGATATTTTCAGTGTTCTCGTTGACTGTCCAGGCCACTTCAGCGATACGGGCAATACCGTCTTCAGCAAAAGAAATATCGAGTTCTTCTGTCTTCATCAGAGCCTGATATTGCTTTGTCAGGGAAGCATTAGGCTCAGTCAGAATACGAACAAAGTCTTTTGTAGTAAGTGCCTTCAACTCAACACGAATAGGCAGACGACCCTGCAGCTCTGGAATGAGATCAGATGGCTTGGCGAGGTGAAATGCACCTGAAGCCATGAACAGAATGTGATCCGTTTTGATCATGCCGTACTTGGTGGAAACGGTGCAGCCTTCGATCAGTGGCAACAAGTCTCGTTGAACACCTTCGCGGGAAACATCCGCGTTAGAGCCGGAAGAACGCTTGGCCACCTTATCAATTTCATCGATGAAGACAATGCCATTCTGTTCAACAGACTCAATCGCTCTGGTTTTCAATTCGTCTTCATTGACCAGTTTCGCAGCTTCTTCGTCCTGAACCAGTTTCAAAGCGTCTTTGACTTTCAGCTTGCGCTTTTTCTGCTTACCGGAATTCAGATTCGAGAACATGTTCTGCAGTTGGCTGGTCATTTCCTCCATGCCGGGAGGAGCCATAATTTCCACCCCCATCGCCGCTTCGCGAACATCGATCTCGATCTCTTTCTCATCCAGCTGGCCTTCACGCAGCTTCTTGCGAAACACCTGACGGGTTGAATTATCCTGAGGCTTTTCGGACTCTTCCGAGAAGGAACGGGGAGGCGGCAACAAGGCATCCAGTATCCGCTCTTCTGTGGCATCAAGAGCACGATCTTTTACTCTCTCAACTTCCTGCTCACGCAGCATTTTTGTAGCTGCATCCACCAGATCTCTGATAATGGATTCTACATCACGGCCAACATAACCCACTTCTGTAAATTTGGTTGCCTCAACCTTGATAAAAGGTGCATTAGCCAGTTTGGCCAGACGACGAGCCACTTCAGTCTTACCGACACCGGTAGGACCAATCATAAGAATATTCTTGGGGGTGATTTCATTTCGCAGCTCTTCATCCAACTGCATGCGGCGCCAGCGATTGCGAAGAGCAATGGCTACGGCACGCTTGGCATCATCCTGGCCAATAATATGTTTATTCAGTTCGTGAACGATTTCACGAGGGGTCATATTTGACATGTCACAGACTCTGTTAACGAAAGATCAGTCTACTCACAAACGCTGTCAGCGAGAAGCCGGATTGTGACCGGCTTCTGTTTTTCGGCCTCTTGGTCAGGACTGCTCAATCTTGATTTCTTCGATAACCCGGTTCTGGTTGGTATAGACACAGACATCTGCAGCTATTTCCAGACTTTTCTCAACGATATCTTTCGCACCCAGGTCAGTATTCTGATAGAGCGCTTTGGCAGCAGACTGAGCAAAGAATCCACCCGAGCCAATGGCCAGAATGCCATCATCAGTGACCATTACGTCACCATTGCCGGTAATGACCAGAGATGCTTTGGCATCTGCTACAATCAACATGGCCTCCAGACGCTGTAAGGTTCTGTCGGTACGCCATTCTTTCGCCAGTTCAACGGCTGCTTTTTCCAGACGCCCATGATGCTTTTCCAACTGGGCTTCAAAACGTTCGAAAAGAGTAAATGCGTCTGCTGTACCACCAGCAAAGCCTGCTATAACTTTGCCTTTGAACAGGCGACGCACCTTATGGGCATTGCCCTTGATGACGGCATTACCCAGTGAAACCTGACCATCACCCCCTACGACCACACTGTCGTTTCGACGAACGGACAGAATGGTGGTGCCACGATACTGTTCCAAGGTGGGCTCCTTTTGGCATTTTGCTTGATTCGTCACTTAATATTGGGGATGGGAGAGAATTATCAAGGGGGCGGCGGGGAAAAACTTTCCATACCGCATTACGAGTTCCTAACCAGCTGGTTATCCGCCTGATTTTTTGCATTAGAAAATTTCGAAGTTAGCACTAATGTAACACTTAACAGCGTTTTCACACCTGACAGTCCGTTACACCCTATCGAAGCATTTCAGGATAAAGGAGTAATCAAATGCAATTTCCTCTATCCATTCGTAACGCTTGCTGGCACCGGCATGACCTGCATGCATTTTCATATTGAGGATCAGGGGGTTGTCATCGGTTTTCAACGCTCTGAGTTTGGCCACCATTTTGGTCGGTTCCCAATAAGTGACCTGCTCATCGGATATCCCCGAGTTGTAGAGCGTAGGAGGATAGTCCTTTGCTTCTATGTTGTCATAGGGCGAATAAGCTGAGATGTAATCAAAGTCTTCTTTACTGGTGATCGGGTTGCCCCACTCTTCCCATTCTGGCGCAGTCAGGGGCAAAGACGCATCGCTGATGGTATTGATCACATCGACAAAAGCCACATCGGCAACAACACAACCAAACAGGTCGGGTCTCATATTGGTCACGGCACCCATCAGCAGACCGCCCGCACTGCCACCATTAATAGCGATTTGACCCTGGGCCGTATAGCCACGACGAACCAGGTACTCACAGCAATCAATGAAATCGTTAAAGGTATTCATTTTGTGCTGCATTTTGCCATTGAGATACCAGCTATACCCCTTGTCATCCCCGCCCCTGACATGTGCAATGGCATAGACAAAACCGCGATCAATCAGACTGAATTTAGGCGAAGAAAAACCTGCCGACATGCCATAGCCGTACGAACCATAGGCATACACCATGGCCTTGTTGCTTCCATCCAGCCTCGTTCCTTTCTTATGGATAATGGTCAGTGGCACCTGCTCACCATCTCGAGCCATGGCGAACTCTCTCTTCACTTCATAAAGCGAGGCATTAAAGTTGGGAACATCTTTGCGATAAACCTCTGTCAAAGCACCCTTTTCCAGATCCAGCTCAAACACCGTGTTTGGCGATACGGGTGAATCGTAGTCTAGCCTGACAACGGTTGCCTGATGATTCCAGTCACCATAAAAATCCAGACAATAAGCCTCATCCGGCATTGAGATAGTTGAGAAGGTTCCGGAATCCATATCCATCACAGCCACTTCATCCAGTACTTTCTGGTTATTCTTGCGCTCAACAATCAGAAAGCGGCTGTAGAAATGGATGCTACTCAGGCACAGGTCCTTCTGCTCAGGGATAAACTCCTGCCAGTTTTCCTGGGGCCACTTTTCCTGGGCAATCGTCATTTCAGAAGCGGCCGGACACATCATAACTTTGAAGTCGTTGGCTCCATCCTGATTGGTCAGAATGTAGAAGTCGCCCCTGTAATGTTCCAGAGAGAACGAGACATCGTTCTCGCCCACAGCAAACTTTTCAAACTGATCTGAATCCCGTCCGGCCAAATACACGACATGAGTCGAACCACTATCCAGATGAATCATGAAATACTCACGATCATTGGTTCGTGATAATGACAAAAACATGCTGTCGTATTCCTCAGGCTTGGAAAAGATTAACTCTTTTTCAGCAACACCTTTATGGATATGGACCTTGTAGACATCACGACCACGACCTGACTCATCCCGCTCAACAATGTAGAGGTGCTCATTGCCGTGCCAGAGAAAAGACCCGGTACTGTTTGCAAACTCCCAATCCAGATCCTGCCCAGTCGCCAGATCTCGAACCCGGATAGTCCTCTCCATTGAACCGGTCAGATTAAAGCTGTAGGCAAAATGAGTCTGCCTAAGGTTGGTGCCTGAAGCACCGAAAATATAAAGCTCTTTACCTTCTGCTTCACTGTTTATGTCAAAGTAGACTTCTTCAGGCGCTTCTCTTGAGCCTTGCTTGCGACAGAGAATCGAATAATCTTTGCCTTTTTCTTCTCTTGAGTAATAGAAAAAACCACCTTCTTTGACCGGCCAGGATTCATCGTCTTCCCTGATACGGGAAAGAACTTCACCGTAGAGAGTTTCTTGAACACCCTTGTAGCCTTTCATAAACTCATCTCTGTAGGCATTTTCAGACTGAATGTATTCAAGAACTGCCGGATTATCAAAATCCAGATCACCGGCAATAAACTTCTGCCAATTTTTATCTCTCAGCCAGTGATAGTCATCAACCCTGCTAGTACCATGTTGAACGATCTTGTGGGCTATTTTTTGGGCTATCGGTGCTTTCATATCTATCACCTGATTCATTTTTCTTCGCTTATGGCACTTTATTATTCGAGAATATAACTAGAAGAATCCAATTATTTCATTCTCAACAACAAACCATCAATCTTGAAATCAGCCAGCACCTGCTTAGCCTGATCAATACTTTCCGATGTATCAAAAGGCCCCAGCTGAACCCTGTGCCACGATTCCCCTGCACCCACGGTTACCTTGACGACCCTGGGTTCCTGACCTGCCAGGAGCAACTGCGCCTTCAGACGCTCGGCATCTTTGGCACTTCGAAATGAACCAGCCTGTAACAAATATTTCACACCGGGCTTAGTGGCTGTTTTCGCTTCAGGCACGGATTTCGGGCCCGTTTTTTCACTGACTGTTACTGTAGGTGGCGACTGACGTTCAACAGGTTCAGGCAGAATCACTTCCTGCTCAGGCAGCACGGTATAAAAATCGAAGACCGGCTCCGGGCTTTTCTTACTAGACTGAGCCGTTTCAGCTGTCTCCTTAGAAGCATTAACGGAAACAGGAGCCGGTGTCAGCTTGATCAGGAAAGCCACAAAAAAGCCAGCCGCAAAACCTGTCACCAGCCACATCCAGCCTGGCAGTTTCGACTGTTGATTGGATTTCTTTTTCGAAGCGGCCTTGCTGGCGCCTCTTCTTGTTGGAGTACGGGTGCTCATATGCCTGATGCAAAATCTGTTTCAAGAGAAAAAACAAGAGACTCATCGTCACTCATGAACCGGATTTTTGCACAATATCCTTTTTAACAAGACGACTTTAACGAACAGGATCATATTACCACGGATACCCTTAGTTACCACGGAGTACACGACACCTTGTGACTTTACATCTGGTCATGGTGGCCAATCCCGAGCTGAAAAAGGATCATCTCAAACCGGTGGTTAGAAGGTCATTTCAAGGGGGGTCAACACAACAGAATTCAAGCCCGTAAGTTCATACCCACGCCGGGTGAACCAGATGCTTTCAGTTCTTTCCCGGGCTTCGCCTTCCAGCCAACGCTGCCATCGCTGGTGAGGCTGAAGCAGGCCTTATTTGGTAAGTGCAGAACAACCAAAATATGCTAATTTCGTAAGCAACTTTCATAGACTCAGGAGAGCTGAATCCGTGCATGCAAACAAAAAAGCAATCTTAACTCTGTTTTTTTATACCTTTATGTCCAGAGGTGTTTTTGCCGCATCATTGGATAGAGTTGAACGGTATGTGCCATCATCAGTAGTACCCATTGGCACATATCCATGGATTGCCTTTTCCTCCTCCTCCTCATTATGTACAGCAGTACTCATATCTGACATTCATCTGTTGACTGCAGCCCATTGTGTAAGTTCGTTAAGCGAAAATGATCGTCTACGACTTTTTTTCTTTAATGAAGCTCATGCTCCAGTCAGAGAGGCTGTTAGATATATCAAGCACCCTGATTACAGACATCCAAACACAATACACGACATTGCAATCATTGAACTGGAGGATTCAGTGAACATAGAACCTCCAAAAATGCAATTAAATGCAACATGCCCTGATCTCCGGGAAGTTGCGCCCCATCCAATGGCTGCTGGTTATGCAGCTGGAAAAATATTACGATCAGCTTCTTTAAATTGGCTCTCTACATGTCGAACTGACGTGTATAAACTTTGGTATGCAGGTATATCGCAAGGAGGCGACTCAGGAGGACCTTTGTTTTATTTTCAGAATAACGAAACTTATATATTAGGAATACATAAATCTTTCTACATCTCGTTTTCAGCGAGTGCACTCATTCAGAATAAAGTATCTTTATCTTTCAATCGCGAATTCATCGGTGACTCAATTGCTTTAGAAGAAGTGTATCAGGAACATTCTGGCACTTGGTTTATTTCTGGTCATTCACTTAATAAAAAAAACTGGAATAAGTTAGCTACATCCGGTACACCCACTTCATCCAATACATCAACTTTACTCAATACGTCTACTTCACCCAATACATCCAGTTCATCCAATACATCGACCAGGTCCACCTCAAATACTTCATCCAGTACATCATCAAACTCACATTTTGTTGCCCTGCCTGCTCTGTTGTACATTGTTCTACAAGCCCCATAACAAAAAATTCCAGAAGCGCTACCCCCACTGCCCTCACTCATGTATGCTTCGCAGGTTATAGTGAACACCCGTGTTCTCCTCCGCTCTGCAATTAAAAATTTGTACATCTGTGCAAATTTTTAATTGCAGAGTTCGAAACCCTTTAAATCCAGATTCTCGCAAAGAGCCATGATGGAAGAGCATTACCAGCCGCACAAGATTGAGACAGAAGCCCAGAAATACTGGGAAGAGAACGACAGTTTTGCTGTCAGTGAAGAGGCCGGCAAGGAAAAGTACTACTGCCTGTCCATGTTCCCTTACCCCAGCGGCCGACTGCATATGGGCCACGTTCGCAACTACACCATTGGCGACGTGGTATCCCGTTATCAACGTATGCTGGGTAAAAACGTCCTGCAACCCATGGGTTGGGATGCCTTCGGTCTACCGGCAGAAAACGCCGCTATCAAAAACAAAACCGCTCCAGCCCCATGGACTTACGAAAACATTGACTACATGAAAGGTCAGCTCAAGCGTCTTGGCTTCGGTTATGACTGGAACCGTGAGCTGGCCACCTGCAAACCGGACTACTACAAGTGGGAACAGTGGTTCTTCACCAAACTTTACGACAAGGGTCTGGTCTACAAGAAGATGTCTTCTGTGAACTGGTGCCCCAACGACGCCACTGTGCTGGCCAACGAGCAGGTAGAAGATGGCCGTTGCTGGCGTTGCGACACTCTGGTGGAGCGTAAAGAGCTGCCCCAGTGGTTTGTGAAAATCACGGCTTACGCAGACGAATTGCTGGCTGACCTGGATCAGCTGGAAGACTGGCCTGAGCAGGTCAAAGCCATGCAGCGCAACTGGATTGGCCGCTCCGAAGGTGTTCAGATGACCTTCAAAGTGGCTAACCCGGTTGCAGGCTCACCAGAAGCATTCCAGATCTACACTACACGCCCGGACACGCTGATGGGTGTGACTTACGTGGCCGTTGCTGCAGAGCACCCTATCGCCAAAGCAGCGGCTGCCAATAATCCGAAACTGGCCGCTTTCATTGAAGAATGCAAGTCCAACGGTGTCACTGAGGCAGAAATGGCCACCATGGAAAAAGTGGGTGTTGATACCGGTATTCGAGCCATTCACCCAATGACGGGCAAAGAAGTACCTGTCTGGGCTGCCAACTTCGTATTGATGGATTACGGCACCGGCGCTGTTATGGCGGTACCCGGTCATGATCAGCGTGACTACGAATTTGCTACCCGCTTTGAACTGGCTATCGAACAAGTCATCGAGCCTGCAAACGGCGAAGCGTGTGACCTGTCCAAAGAAGCGTTCACTGAAAAAGGCAAGCTGATCAACTCCGGGGAATTTGACGGCCTGAGTTCTCAGGAAGCATTCAATGCAATTGCCGACAAGCTGATTTCTCTGGGCAAAGGTGAAAAGCAGGTTAACTACCGTCTGCGTGACTGGGGAGTCAGTCGTCAGCGTTACTGGGGAGCTCCGATTCCCATGCGTTATCTGGAAGACGGTACTGAAGTCACAGTCCCTCTGGAAGATCTTCCGGTGCTGCTGCCTGAAAATGTTGAGATGGATGGTGTTCACTCACCCATCAAGGCCGATCCTGAGTGGGCTAAAACCACCCATAACGGCCAGACAGCAACCCGTGAAACCGATACCTTCGATACGTTCATGGAATCCAGCTGGTACTACGCTCGCTATTGCTCTCCTCAGACTGACGAGCAAATGCTGGACCCGGCGGCTGCCAACTACTGGCTGCCCGTCGATCAATACATTGGTGGTATTGAACATGCCGTTATGCACCTGCTTTACTCCCGCTTTTTCCACAAACTGCTTCGTGATGCCGACCTGGTTGACAGCGACGAACCCTTCAAAAAACTGCTCTGTCAGGGCATGGTTCTGGCTGATACCTTCTACAAGCTGGACGATAAAGGCTTGAAGCACTGGATTGCACCAAACGATGTAGACTTTGAACTGGACGACAAAGGTCGATTGATCAAAGCCACCCTGAAGGAAACCGGTGAATCCGTTGAGCATGCGGGCATGAGCAAAATGTCCAAATCCAAAAACAACGGTATTGATCCACAGGAACTGATCGATAAGTATGGTGCCGACACCATTCGTCTGTACACCATGTTTGCTGCACCTCCCGAGCAGACCCTGGAGTGGTCCGAAAGCGCTGTTGAAGGCGCTCACCGCTTCCTGCGTCGTTTCTGGAAACAGGTTTCTGAACATCTGGCTTCCGGAGATGTACCGGCTCTGGACAGCAAGGCTTTGAGCAAGGAACAGAAAGACCTGCGTCGTAAAACTCACGAAACCATCAAAAAGGTTTCCGATGATTGCGAACGTCGTCTGACTTTTAACACCGCTATTGCTGCCATCATGGAATTGAACAACGCGATTGCCCGGTTCAGGGACAACAGTGATCAGGCTCGTGCCGTGCTTCGTGAAGCTCTGGAAGCCTCCACTCTGATGCTGGCACCTATTGCTCCTCACGCTATGCACAGCGTCTGGAATGCCCTGGGTCATGCAGAGCCCGTGGTTCAGGCTGGCTGGCCTGCGGTGGATGAGTCCGCCCTGGAGAAAGACGCCATCACCATGGTGGTTCAGGTCAATGGCAAAGTTCGTGCAAAGTTGGAAGTTCCAGCCGACATGGATAGAAGTGCGATTGAAAAGCTGGCGCTTGAGCAGGAAAATGTAACCAGGTTCACTGAAGGAAAGACCGTTCGCAAGGTGATCGTAGTGCCCGGAAAACTGGTCAATATCGTTGCCAACTGATGGGTTAACGTCGGCCCCTTGTCAAAAAGGCCAGCATTTTTGCTGGCCTTTTTCCTGGGAGACATCATTCAGCCGAGATAATCGACCAGGGTTTGAAATAAATAATCACGTTCAATAGGCTTGGTTAAGTAGTCGTCCATGCCTCTGGATAAGGCTTTGTTTTTCAACTCGTCAATAGCATGAGCACTGAGACCGATAATGGTATGCTCTTCTATTCCGGCCTCCTGTTCAAACTGCCGGATTGCTTCGGTGGCAGTGTAACCATCCATGACGGGCATTTCACAGTCCATCAGAATCAGGTCCCAGCTCTCCGGATCACTCTTGCAGTACTCCAGGGCTTCCTGACCGTTTTCTGCAAAAACCGGCTCAATATTGACTTTCTTGAGTAACTTCTTCAGCACCAGTTGATTGGCAGGATTATCTTCAGCCACCAGCACTTTCTTGTTATCCAGCACACCGGACTCAACGATTTGGTAAACGTCCATGATTTAACCTTCTTGTAATATTTGCCCTACTTTCAGATTAGCGGTTAACCCAGAGATTGCATTAATGCATCTGGTCTTTTGTTCTATAAACAAGTCATAATCGCCCACATATATCAAGTACAGTTACTCATTTTCCTCAGGTAATGACATGTCTCAGCCCTTGCAAATCGTCTGCCCCAAATGCAGTACTCCCAACCGGGTCCCTAAAGAGCGCCTGGAAGACGGGGGCTCTTGCGGCAAATGCAGGAGCAAACTCTTTGACGGCAAACCCGCAGAACTCAATTCCGGTAATTTCAAACGTTTTCTGGCCCAGACCGATATACCGGTTGTGGTGGATTTCTGGGCTCCCTGGTGCGGTCCCTGTAATGCCATGGCTCCAGCCTTTTCCAAAGCAGCAGGTGAGCTCGAACCCAACATAAGACTGGCAAAACTGGATACCCAAAAGCACCAGCAGATTGCTGCCCAATTGAATATTCGCTCTATCCCAACCCTGATTGTGTTCAAAGGCGGGAAAGAAATCGACCGTATATCCGGTGCCCTGCCCGCCAATCAGCTGAAGAAGTGGATTAAAAATGCGGCCAAAAGCTAATAAAAACCAGAGGCAATAATAAATAGAACGACTAATGCTCTACTATTCTTAAGAAACGGATAGAAAACGGCATACAGGGACAGTATGAGCTTGATCGACAAAACCTCAGGTCAGGGTCCAAAATGGATACAGCCTGAGCAGGACAATCGGGTTTCCAAGGATGGCAAAGTTAAGGTGTTGCGTGATGTCATCAGTAAGATGCTCCCTCCTGGAGATCAGGTGACTCCTGAAAAAAAGTCCATCTATAAACGGGGCGTCCGGGTTATACCTCCAACGCCTAAAGAAATGTACAAGACATCGTCCCAGCCGCGCAGACAGGCACCGTCGGCGACCGATCTTAAGCCGCAGAAACAACCCTCTGTTGAGCAGAAGACCCCACTCAGACCCAGAAGCCAGGTGCTGACTGAAAGACCCCAGGAAGCTAAATCAGTTGCCAGTCGATCCATTAGCAAGCCTGCGACACCTCCAACGAACACATTGCTTCAGACGGCCGCTATGCAAAAAGCGACCAGCAATCTACTGGACCATCACCTGGCCAAAATATCATGGGCATCGGACAAGCAGGCAGAGTACCGGGAACTGATTGCAACCTTCAAACCCGGCTCCTGTGCTGAGGGAGATGATGCGTTCTCTGACGTACAGGAAGCCCTGAGGGGTGCAGCCCAAAAACTGGGAATCCCGGAACTCGCAGACGATCCCGCTGCGATAAAAGACTTGCAAAAGCATTTTTATCGGCGTCTGGAAACAAAGGGTAAAGAACTTCTGAAGCAAGCTCCCCCGGAAAGAACCGTTAAAAAAGTGCCTCCAAAACCACCAGTCCGCACCAGCTCACTGCCCGATAATGCAGCTGCGACTGCAAAAAGCAAAGAGCCTGCGAGTGTGCAGAAAACGCCTGTCACACCATCAGAGAAGGTTGAGGCAGAGTCGGCCACTCCTATCACTGAAATTTCTCTTCCGACCAGAAACCGTAGAAAAAGACAAGCGGCACTGGATGCACCGGCAAAATATATGTCCAAAAGTCTCGCTCAGCGCAAGGACACCCCCTGGAAAGAGCAGATGCCCAAATTTTTCACCCGATATCTGAGAGCCATGGCTCTGACGGGGGCTTCCGAAAAAGGGGGTATCGATAAAAAATGGTTCAAGCATGAAGTACCAGGCGCCTCAATCCTCAGTAACAAAAGCAGTGCTTCGGATACCCAGAAAGGACTCAGGAACAGACTGGAAGATATTGCTTTCCAGAAAGGTGAAAGTCTTACCGGCTTCTATCGTTTCTTTGATCAACATCAGCTCGGCAGAAACGTGAGAATGGCGGCAGTCAGTCAGATGATGTTACCCCTGTCCGAGCACGGCCATCTTGACCCCATGAGTCTGCAGGACCTTGAACCCAACTCAGGTAAAGAAGTATCCCAATGGCTGAATCAACAACTGGATGCGATATCCCAGCAGGAATATCAGAATTACACGACGCTGCTGGATGACCTCAAGAACAGAACAGAAGGTAAATACAAAGTACGCTTGGATGACACGCCTTTCGGTAAAGTGCCTCTGGAAAGCATTACCGAGAAAACCCATGGTACAGGTGTCTTCAAGGTAGCACGGGTAAACAGTTTTCAATACACCCTCGATCATTGCACACCCTGGCTAAAATCCGCTCACCCCGTCACCGAAAAATTTGCCGAATTGCGCCTGAAGGACACCAAAGGAGATAATGATCAAAATTTAACAGCCGGAGGAAATAAAGGTCAAAATTTAACAGCCGGTCAGCTCGAAGAGTTGAACAACCAGGCAAAAGGACTGTTAAGCGAAATGAGCCAGATAAACATGAACAAGGTCCCAAAGAGTGTTCAGGCCATCATGGATACAGAAAAGAAAAGTCTGGAAAGAATTGTCACCAAATATCAAGAGCTGGCCAAGCAAAATACCTAGGAGCCTGACCGAGAATAGCGCCCGTAGCGAGGACGGCAGAAAATTGAGGATGAAAATTCGGTTTTGTAAGGAGAATAGCGAGCTATTTGACGAACAAAAGCGGATTTTCAGACCAATTTGCTGCCGCCGCAGTAGGGCAGTCTATTCTCGGTCAGGCTCCTAGCAGCCAGGAGGTATATTCCATACCACTTGGCTGCACTGAATGGTTGGCCGCCATCAAGCAAGAACAGAGAACTGACCCCGCCATCCTGCTTTCCAGATGCATCTATTTTATTTGCTGAATACTAATGAAAAATTGACAGGAACGGTCTCAGAAATCGGGATCTGTCCCACAGTTTTTGCCAGTTCTGTCAGATTTTTAGCCGGAACACCAAATTGAGAAGCTCGAATGATAACCGGCTCTGTGCTGGCCACCGACAATAGATCTCCGCACTTTACCACATTGACTGGAAATTCCAGCTCTTGTGTTTGGCCATAGAGGGTTACTTTTGCCGGAACAGTTAGCTGTTTAACCACTGTACCAAGGGCTAATAATGATTTGGAAATTTGTGCAGAAACCTTTGCACTGGGAAATAAATCCGATTGAAAAAATAGCTTATTCAAGCGTTCATTTCTGATTCCGATTCCGGTGTCAATGCCAGAGATTGGAATATCCAGAGTTAACAGACCGGTTTCATTAATACTGCCCGTTAGAGAGGATATTGAAGCTGGCTCAATAACGTACTCTAACTTCACCGTAGCGAATGACACTCTTGATATATCCCGGTTTAGTTCGTATTGCGCCGCATTACTGAGTCCGCAAGCAGTTAACACTAGTAGAAATAAAAGAATTTTTTTCATCTTTTTTCCCTTGGAGTTAATCGGAGCAGGTTGAAACCTCATGGTTCCACTCCTCCAATGTACAGGTATTTACTGGGCGTTTCTGCCAGTTAAGCACTCAATCCAATTAAAAATCAAACCAGACGCCAATGGCACACCGTCTGAAAATGGCGAAAAAATGGCAATAATTTTTGACCATAGGTGGCTATTCCAAGATAGTCACTAACCATTCACTTGCGAGCCTTTTTACGTGGAGGCGGCGACAATAACGATGACGCTGCAGCACGTTTACCTTTTGAGTGGGATGTTGGCGCTGCCTCCACCCCACAGAGGCGCCAGACTTTAATCCGCTTCCCCCTGCTGCTAATGGTCACGAGATGGCTGCCGTTGGCGCTGAATTCTGTTGATTTTAGTGAGTATGGATGACGGATGAGAGCTTTACGTGACCATTTGCCATCTTTGCCACAGCCAAGGATCTGGGCATCACCTGAAAAGTCGTTGATGACAAGATGGGTGCCATCGTGGTTGAACTGACCTGAACAGACCCCGCCCTCTGGCTCAATATTGGTGCCAGGCAGCCACTTCCCATCGGCGCAGAGAGAATGAATTAAGGCTTTACAATTGCTGTTGGGCTCTGATGTGTTGTTACTCGACAGTGTCAAAATATGGCGGCTATCAGCACTGAAGAGGGCAGAATTAATTTTATCTCCATGCTTAATGGCCATTTGCTCTGTCCAGCGCCTTTGATCTGTATCAAACCCGTAAATTTTCGCCGAGTGATCATCACTGCTGGTTATTATCAGCAGACTATTGGGGCTAAAGCTGGCAGAGCTGACCCTCCCTGTATGGTTAATGACCGCATTTTTCTGCCAGTTGTTGTCGGTATCAAAACTGAAGATGGTACCAGTGTGATCGCAACTGGCCGTCAGTGCATGGCAGCTGTCGGGGCTGAAGCTGGCTGAGCAGATCCTGTCGGAGTGGATAATGTCGGCTTTTTCTGTCCAGTAACCATCAGGGTTAAGGCTGTAAATCGTTGCTGTTTGTCCAAACTCATCAGTCTGACTAGCCCTGACAGTGATGATATGCTTGCTATCCGGGCTAAACTTGGCCGAGATGACTTTGTTGTTGTGTTGCAGAGTGGCTATTGGCAACCATTTGCCGTTAGCTGCGAGCCCATGAATTTTGGCGGTGTGGTCTTCACTGGCGGTCACTAGCAAGCAGCTATCAGGGCTGAAGTTTGCTGAACGAACATCCCCCTCATGGGCAATCCTCGCTGTTAATGCCCAGCGGCCATCCTGGCCTACTGAACTGATGTAGGCATTTTTATCGCCGCTGACCGTCACCGCATGCCGACTGTCGGGGCTGAAGCTGGCTGATCTGATCTTTTTTTTATGGACAATGCAAAGTTGCTCTGCCCAGCGGTTATCGTCAGAACGGCTGGTGATTTTTACCGTACATTGGGTACAGAAGCTCAGTATATGGCGGTTATCTGCGCTACAGATGACCTGCCTGACCCTGCCAACATGAGGAATGTGGATCTGCTGACAGTCACTGTTCTTCGCTGCCAGAGCATGAATTTTTGCTCTGCCATCGGCGCCATAACAATCGGTCACCAGGTAGCTGGCATCATGGCTGAGTATGGCTGTTTCGACTAAATAGGACTTGCACTGAATCTCTGCTACCAAATCCGGCTGCAAAACCGGACTGTCAATCATCAATTGACTCACCTGGTAAAACAGGAGTTGAGGGAACAATGGTATCTTTTCCGGGCTCCGGGCCTCGGAGTTGTCTGTCACCTCCCTGCCTGACTGCCGACAGAGATGGCTGACCAGCGTTTTATCCCGGGTAAACTGCATCAACCAGGCACTGAGTTGAGGTTCACTGAAATTCTTGGCGATCTGTATGAATATCTGCTGTTGTGATGGCGAGAACTGTTTGAACCATGGCCTGCTGCTGGCCATGTTTCTGGCACACAGAACCGAGGCAGCTATTTCCCTTAACCGCAGACAGCTTTCTTTTATTGCTATGACATCTCTGTGCGATAAATAATCCAGCATCCGGGATATAATCTCCTCTGGCAGAGCCAGTAATGGAAAGAAGTCCTGATCAGGAACAATGGCGGCACTGTTGTCGGTGACGTTTTCTGCCGGATCATTGGTCATGGCAACTGGAGTCATAGAGCCATGAGCCTGGCCAACAAGATGGGTGTCCGAGCTTAAAGTCTGAGCATCCGGCATAGGAGGATACAGAGACTTAATATCTGAGATAGGGCGTGCATGGAACCGGGAGATGCCGTCCTGCGTATGAATGTAACAGGTGTCAGCATTGGAAAAGAAGGCAGAAACCTTTCTGACAGCCTTAACGGATCTGCCGACAAAGAAGTAATAGCTGTCGTCTTCGCGGGCCTGTAACAAAATAACAGGCTTGCTGGGCTCATTGCCATAAAACCTCAATTCGAAAGCTGCACCGACAGTATTCTCCGACAGGTTGCGAATGCCCTGCATACTCTTATTCCTTTAAGCTGGTTATTTATCCAGTCGCCTGACCGAAAATTGCGCCCGTCTTGGCGACCCCGTCCAGGCGACCCCATAGCGAGGACAGGCACTATTACTGGTCAAGTTCATAAGGGCTTCGACAGACTTACAAAGAAAAAGTTCATGGGAACAAGTGAGATGGCGAAATTTCATAAGCTGGAGACAAAAACGGCAGGTCGTGAATGTTTCCAGAAAGCGCCTATCCGCTTTTGTGAACGAACGGATACCCTATACGACCAAGCGGTTGGCTATTGCTCTGGTTACATCTGTAGATCTGTGGCCTGAAATGCAAAATGCTGTGGATATTTTGGAAATGGAAAACAACAATGATGAGTGGTATCAGGCTTTAGGAAAACTGGCTACCGCTTCTTAAGCTCTGTCTCTATCAGCTCCCTGATTTCACCGCGACATGCCTCAGGGGCTAAGGCTACTGAAGATGTTTCAATATCAGCACCTTCTTCAAGAAGACGTTTAACGATTTCAATATGCCCGGCTTTGATCGCAATCTGTATCGGGGTTTCGCCCTCATTCGTTTTGTGATTTATTTGGACATCAGGTCTGACGAGTAACTTTTCCACTATTTCGGCGTGACCATAATGACAGGCACAGTGTAATGGTATTGCGCCATCTTGTCTGGGTAGATTGGTACGAATGCCCGGCTGATCTAACAACTTATCCACGACATTTGTATAATTCTGGAGTGCAGCCCAAGTCAGGGCAGTCTGGCCAAAATCATCTTGCTGATTGAAAAAGCCTGGTTCTATGTCTGCGACCACCGTGGCTTTAACCATCACTGTTTCAGCCACTTCACTGGTTCCACATCTAACAGCCAGTAGCAGCTGATTGAAATTATGAAGGTTACGATGATTTATGGGTAAAAGCCCGGATTCCGGAATTTCCGCTAACAGGGTTTCAAGACGTCTGTGCCCTGAGTTGCTGCTGGCTGATGAAACGTTTGTGAATTCCTTGATGGCAAATACGGTATCCTTTGACTCGTTTGGAATCGCTAAGCCGGATGACAAGATTTGACTGGTGTTTAAAGAATCGGCCAGGCAGCTAGCGGCGAAGAAGTCCCGTTCCTTTTTAAATAACCGCTTATAGTTACGAATATTTTGATCCCTGATTTCAAATCCTTCGGGAGTCACCTTCAGAGATAGGATATGTCTGCCGGTATTGAGGTGAAAAAGACGGCTGTCCTGGCCTTCCCGAGTCGTTTCTGCGATCTTGTTTAATAATAAGCACAACCCGGATTTGGTAAGCCCAATGGGGTACGAGGGAGTTGAATGTAAGACCGGAGTACTGCCACCAGCCGCTGAGACAATCCATTGTGCAGTCTTCTCTGTATTTTGCACAGGCACTTCTTCCTGCAACGTCGTGGTTGCCGGTGCATGAAAAGCCAGTAACGATTCACAAAAAGGCCGCAGTTTTAATAACAAGAGCGCCTGATGATCCTGCGTGGCAGGATCGGCTTTAAACATCTGCTGGGCATCCAGAATAGCATCCGCCAGATGATCATAGTGGTTATTCCAGAATACCCAGCCCAGTGCCGGATCCTGGCTTACAGTGCTCAAAAGTTCATCATATTCCTCTGTACATCCCATCTGCTCGTATAGTACGTAGCTTGAGGCAAGACCATAGCAACAGCCGTCACTGAAATCATAAAGTCTTGCCTTATCTTCACCATCAAACCGGGTTGATAGTGACATCAGATTCGTGACCAAAAACGGTAATCTTTGCTGCGGCTCTGATTTCGATTGCTCAATTTTCTGCACTCTGGTTGACAGAAGCTCTCCATGACCAATCAGGTGGAGCAAAGGCAATAATATAATTTGCGTTACCCGACTGAGCAAAGTTGTGGATTTAGTGATTGCTACAGACAGCGTATGCAGAAAAGTTTGAGCGACTGTACTTTTGACTAACCAGTGCTTAAAACGCCCTGAATCCAAGTCCTGTTGCCGGGGCACCTGATCAGATTGAACCTTATCATTCGGCAAGCGTGGTCCTGTTTTCATCCCTATTCCTGAGTCTGACAATAATGACCGATTTATCGGCTCTGGGCGAAGTAAATCGACAATTTACCCATTCATCAGTTGATTTTTCCGGGTTTATGGGCATACGGCGATGTATGTGCATTACACAGGAGTTAGAAAGCACGATGGGTATAAATCACCGAATCAACACAGGCATAAACCGACAAGCTGCTCTCAGATACCGGAAATATGGCCGATATAAGCCACATCGCCTGCAAAACAGAGTGTTTTTTAAGGTGTGACAGACCGGAAGGAACCATGAACAAAGCAGCTGAACCCATTGAAAACGTTATGCCAGAAGAGAGCAACAGCCCTTACCCGGGTCTATCAGAAAAAATGACTCGAGCCGAGCTCAGTCAGAAGCTCAAGGATGCCGTTGCTCAGAATCAGATCGAGCTGCTGGAATCTCTTTTCTGTTTCATGCTGGTCAATGAATACTCACCCGAACAAATTAATCAGGAGTTGGATTATATTCGCGCCAATAATCCGGCCATTCAGGACTCTCTCATTCGCTGGAGTGAGGAGCCCAAGGGGAAAAAGAAGCTAAAGATTGCTGGCAAAGCCGCTTTTATCGCGGTGATGATTCATTATGGTAACGGAAGTTTTGTTGCTGCTATTAAGGCCATAGAGCGTTTCAATGCCCTGGGAGATGCCCCCCATGAATTTACCGAGGCCATTGATAAAATTGAAATAAGCTCCTGGCTGGGCCTGCTGAACCATGAACTTGAAAATCAGGTTCCGCTTAAAAACATCATACGTCAGCTTGAAGCTCTCAGGCTGAAACACATCTGGTCAAAAGATCTGGCTATGTTTGCCATTCCAGTGACCACAGCCTATTTTCGTGAACAAGCCAAAGAAAAGCTCCTGGATGGTGATTTTATCGGAACTTATCGTGACCTGGAGCAGGCCCTGAGACTCCCTGAAGAAGACAAGTCAGAGACCTACCAGGCCTATGCTGATTGTATTGTCCGACAGGTGAATGATCCTCTGTTTCGTTCAAGAGCGATCAAACCCGATCTGGAAAAGCTAAGCGCCAAGATGGAATACCTGCACGAAGTAGACTTCTGGACACCGGAGCTGGACATCGGACGCTTTCATCTCAAGAGTATGATGGGTGATATTTAGCGTTCTGATTTAAGAAGCCCGAGGGGCTTTTAAACATTATTCTCTGCAGAAACTTGCTCACTGACCTGCGCCCGCTTAGCATGGCCTGCTCAGTAATATCTGACTTATTCTCAGGCCGGGTGAAATTCCCCTCCGGCGGTCATTGCCTGAACCTCAGGTAAGAGCCCGCGAGCGCCTGTAGTCCAGTAGGACAGGGTCAGCAGATCTGATGTAAATCCAGAGCCGATGGTGATAGTCCGGATGAAAGAGAATGAAGAGCAACCCGTCTTTGGTTTGTGCCGGTGGCTCTATCTGCCTGAAACAGGAGCCTTGCTCCTGCCAGTGTTCATTCCTGTGCCCTGATTCTGGTGAACCCGATATAAGAGCTTTTCCATGAGTCAGTCTTTATTAGAACCCTTTGGTGACCCACTCCAACGTGTAGAAAGAGCGATTGACTCGCTTCGCAGAGGCGAAGGCGTCATTCTTGTAGATGACGAAAACCGGGAAAACGAAGGGGACCTGATTTTTGCTGCAGAAACTCTCACAGTAAAACAGATGGCCCTATTGATCCGTGAATGCAGTGGAATTGTCTGTCTGTGCTTAACCGATGAAAAACTCCGAGCTCTCGAGCTGCCTGCGATGGTTGAGGACAATTCCAGCAGCTATGGCACCGCTTTTACAGTGACTATTGAAGCCAAAAAAGGTGTAACCACTGGTGTCTCTGCAGCAGATCGTGTCACTACTATCAAAACCGCCATAAAAGACGATTGTCGTCCTCAAGAACTGGCCCGGCCAGGCCATGTATTCCCCCTGAGAGCTCAACCCAACGGAGTACTGGACAGAAGAGGGCACACTGAAGGCACTGTTGATCTTGCCATGCTAGCTGGATACAAGCCTGCTGGCGTTCTCTGTGTACTCATCCGTGAAGATGGGGAGATGATGCGCCTGCCTGGTCTGGTGGAATTTGCCAGAACTCAAAAACTTCCTGTTCTGACCATTGAAGATCTGGTCAGCTACCGTCTGGGTCAGCTGAAAAAAACCGCCTGAACATGCCTTTCATGACCGGAGTCAAAAGCGCCATTCAGGCCGTGGCTCCGGTGACAGACGGCTAATCATGACACTTTCCTGTCCAATGAAATTTTATTCAGTGAGCCATATCAGCCAACGCCTGAACATGGTTATCACCGACACCAAAAGCCAATATTCTGCTGAGTTCGGTCAACGATCGACCACTGGTCCCCCTAAGCTGATTGAAGAATAATTGGATAGCTTTCTGGCTTTTCTGGCTGGTTGCACTGCCCTCAATGATTTTCATAGCTCGGAAATAACCTTCAACATCCCTTGTCATCAGGAAGGTATCTTTGCCCAATGCCCTCAGGGCATAGGGGCCGGTATTCCCGCCCAGACGACTGCCATGTTTTTTCAGATAGGCCCAAAGCCCAATGATATTATCTTCAGGCCAGAGCGCGACAAACTGTGCAAAGCTGCCTTCTCCCTGTCGTACATCATGGATCATCAGGGCGTTTTCCCGGATGCTCCAGACTTTCTTGAGATGACGAATAATTTTAGGGTCAGTGGCTTTTCGCTCCAGCATGTCGTCAGGCATCATCAGCAGCTTGTCAATATCAAAACCCCAGAATACCTCCTCAAAGTCAGGCCATTTCTGATCCACAACTCTCCAGACAAATCCACTCTGAAAAACCTTGCGGGTAAGTTCTGCAAGATAGCGATCATCCGGAATACTTCTTAATTGGTCATTGGAAAGGGGTTTTACCAGCAACGATTCAACAGCTGCTTCTCCCCCCTTGCGTTCACAGGCACGCTCAAAGATGACATCATAGCGTTCTGGCTTCATGGCCACTCCATACTTCTGGCAAAGGTTTGCCGAAAAGTGTATACAGTGCTCAAAAAAAATTGAACATTGATACTTACTGATAAAATGTGTATTACATACACACCCGTTTGTCATAAACCTGACCAAAAGGTCAATAACAGCAGAACAAGACATGACCATTCAATCGTTTCACCCACCCAAACGAACACTGATGGGCCCAGGCCCTTCAGATGTATACCCTCGAATTACAGAGGCCCTGTCCCGCCCCACCATCGGTCATCTTGATCCTGAGTTTGTCCGTATGATGGATGAGGTCAAGGAGCTGCTTCAGTTCGCCTTCAGAACCCGTAATGCCCTGACACTGCCCATCTCCGCACCCGGCTCTGCCGGCATGGAAGCCTGTTTTGTCAACCTGATCGAACCAGGCGACAAGGTAGTGGTATGCATTAACGGTGTCTTTGGTGGCCGTATGAAGGAAAACGTCGAGCGGGCGGGTGGCGAACCCGTTGTTGTTCAGGGTGAATGGGGTCGTGCTGTTGATGTGGCTGAAGTTGAAAAAACGCTTCAGGCCCACCCGGACAGCAAAATTCTGGCCTTCGTTCATGCAGAAACCTCTACCGGTGCCCGCTCTGATGCAGAAACACTCTGTCGTCTGGCCAAAGAGCATAACTGCCTGACCATCGTTGATGCGGTCACGTCACTGGGTGGATCTGAGCTGGAAGTGGATGCCTGGGGTATCGATGCTATCTACTCAGGCACACAGAAATGTCTCTCCTGTGTGCCGGGTATTTCTCCGGTAAGCTTCAGTGAAAAAGCCGTGGAAAAAATTGCCAACCGCAAACACAAAGTCCAGAGCTGGTTCCTGGATATGAACCTGATCATGGGATACTGGGGCAAGGGGGCCAAACGGGCTTATCACCATACCGCGCCTGTCAACGCTATGTATGCCCTTCATGAGGCCCTGGTTATTCTGCAGGAAGAAGGCATCGAAAACGCCTGGCGCCGCCACAAGCTCCATCATCAGGCCCTGGCAACCGGTCTGGAAGCAATGGGTCTGGAGCTGGTTGTTCCTGAGGCTGAGCGTCTGAGTCAGCTCAATGCGGTCAGGATTCCCGATGGCATTGACGACGTCCGGGTGAGAAGTGAACTGCTGTCAAAGTACAATCTGGAGATCGGTGCTGGCCTTGGTGATCTGGCTGGAAAGGTCTGGCGGATCGGGTTGATGGGCTGCAGCGCCGACCAGACTCATGTTCTGTGCTGTCTGGGTGCTCTGCAGGCAGTATTGGGTTCTGATAAAAACGGAGCAGCCGCCGCTCTGGCATTTTATCGCTCTCAGAGCTGATGGCTTTGGTCTCCTTCATCCATTGCGGGAGACCTGATTTTTATTCAGCGAATTCTCAACAGTACACCGAGCCTTAAAGCATCATTCTGCTAATATCGAAGTAACAGATTCGTTGGGGTAAGAAGTATGTTCAAGCTGCTGGCAATTATTTTACTGACTCTGGCTGCGATCGTCGGCCTCGCCCGAAATTTTGAAATGCTCATTGGACAGGATTATGCCTATGTGAAAGCGGACTATCCCCGCTTTGCCGATAAGGCCTGGTTTGACTTTGAATTCGGTAAAAGAGCTGGACTCGAAGGCGTGTACGATGACGTTAAAGAAAAAATAAATCATTAGTCCTGCTTCAAACGTCTATATGCTGAGTCACCATTGCGCTTGCGGAATACTTGCCTCCTGCTGTAATTGTGAGTCCGCCAGCTGTTGTCGGCATCAGGAGACCACTGACTTGTATCATGAAAACCAACATTGTTTTTGGTTCTCTGAAAATCAGCTCGCGGACGCCCGCTTGTACTCATAATGTAACTACACCACGATCTGCAAAAATGATTCGTAAGTACTCAGCCATACGGAATCGAATATTTCTGGCTTATTGGGCAGGTGCTCTGCAAGGCGCAACGACGGGAACATAGCAAGCTATGTGACCAGAGTTGCAACGCAGCACGACTGCATGGATGCAGGAGCTAGAGCAACGCAGGAGCAGTTGCCGCGAGTGCCTGAGCAATAAGTCAGAAAATATGATTTCGTATGGTTGAGTACTTATATAACGGCTATTATTTTTTCCTAAGCGTGAAGGTACGACTATTATGTTGCATTGTTATTTAACTAATAGAGCTACTAACGCTGTGATTCCAACAAAAAGACTGTATGTATTATTATTTTTCATATTAGGCAATAGCTCTGTTTCAGAAGCTTCAATATTATCGGCTACAGAGAAATTTTTGAAGTTACATGACAAGATACTCGTAGAGTCCCAAAAACTAGGGTTGGAACAAGTGGATTTTTTTGCAGACATTTGCAGGTCTTCAGGTTTGAGGGATCCCATAGGGGATCTGAGAATGTCGCACTCCATGTTAACATGTCGTGATCAGCCCAGCCCCATGACAACCAGAGTCTTACTTTCTCAAAATGAGCAGGGCGTAGAGCAAGTTGGAATAAGTATAGAAATGCAAGTTTCTCTGGCATCTGTAGCCGCTGCAATCACTCATCGCTGCACACTCGACAAAGCTTTTTCTGAACTGGATACGAAGGCCAGAAGTGAGATAGAAAATGAATTAAAAATGCTACTTATTCAAATACGAACAATAATTAGCGGATACGAGCCTTTTATTAAACTGTGTGCAAATTTTAATTTATCCAAAGAACTAAAAGATACAATTGAGTTAATCGATGAGTCAGTTAAAGATATCAGTGAGTCAACTACCCGCCCCTAAAGTGACAGGCTTGTAAAAGCCCTTGTTGACCAGACCAATACGTTCGTACCAGCTTCGGTCCCCTACGTTCAAACATTGCTCCCAGGCTTCTGGGTAGCAAGATTTAAGAAAGCCGCTATTATTCCCTTACTTGAATTAATATAAGGAATGTATCTAATGACTAACCTCGGACGAACGGATCCAGAATGCTGGTATGAAACAGTTAATCTTCAATTTTTCATTGCTCAGTGCATTTACTTTGCAGTCTTTTTCCTGCTAATAATGCCTGCATTTGCTGCTACCCCGACCAATGCAGAGCTGGCTTTGCTTGGCACCGCCCTGGGAGATTGCAAGGGAACCGTTCGTTACGGCTATGGAGCAGGGAGACGTGAGCTATTTACGGATGACACTCACAAAGCGGCTGCGATTTACAAGTTCTTTCTGGACTATTACCGAAGCTCTGATCACACTAAAAAACAGCATCAAAAAAAGGGTAAAGGTGCACAAATTGATACTGTCAGGCTAGCTAGATGCCAGTGTTTTTTTGCATTTCCCGAAGAGCAGCGTTTTCATTTAAAGATGGAAGATTCGATGGATGTAGTGTTAAGCGACTACGGTGCTTTTCACTCTCGGTTGTTAAAAACTTTCTTTCAGGGATTCAGAAATGGCACTCTAACTACCAGGGATCAGGTTCTGGATCTTTCCAGTCAGAGTTTTCGTACAAGGTCAGGAAAAACAGAAGGCTCCTCTGGTAATGGCGGCTGTATGGGAATTGCTACGATTGTTGCTATCCTTGATCATGATCCGTTTATCAGTGACGAGGATTTTGTCAGCCGGGTTCGACAAACGGTTCAGGTCAGTCATAACCATGAACAGGCCATGCAGGCTGCTGTCGCTATCGCCCTTGCTGCGAGAGTCATGATTGAAGATCGTGATTCAAGGACTGCAAACAGGGATCTGGCTGAAATAACCTTACAGCGCATTTATAGGCATGTAACTGAACCAGAAGTTCTGAAATGCCTGAGAATTATTGAGCAACAAATCCTGCAAAACACGCACACTCGCAAACTTGATCATGGGGAGGTTATGGCTGAGTTAAATATCCTTCTGCCTTCCAGTTCTGGTGCAGAGAGATCTCGAAAAAAGAATGGTGACACAAAGCTTAGAGGAACTTGGGCCCCCAGTTCTGCAGCGGCCGTCTTGTATTTTCTTTTTACCGGTGACGGATCCCAGAATTCATTGCTGCATCAGGTGGCAAAATTTACCATAGACCAGGATACGATTGGGGCAATGTTAATGGCACTCAGTGCCTTGCGGGAAGGTGGTTTCAGGCGAAGCGAGTTTGGTGCGGGGCAGGAGCTGAAACTGTTACAGGAGTTGCTAGACAATTTGCCGGGGTGGGTTGCAATAAACCCCAATGCTGTGGATTATCTGGTCGATGATGATGAGGACGAAAGTGAGGCAGTTGCGAGTAATTGTGCCTGTCGGAGCCAGTCAATGTGAATTTAAAATATTGAGCTAATCGATGAATCGATTAAGGACATCAGTACATAAAAACCAAACAACAAAAGCTTATCAGCTTCGATCGCTGTACCTCCAAAGCTGGTTATATGTCTCACCCCTTCACTCCAGAGTCTTTAGAGGTAACGGGTAAAGCTGAGACAAGGAAAAAGTGTCGAAAAACCGCTAATTACAGAGAGAAAATGCGTATTTTGAGCCAATTCCTAATATCATACCAGCATTTTTCAACGGCCTCTGAAGCAAGCAAACAAGTCAACGACTGTTATATTTTTTACTCAGAAATTAACGTTAGAATTACTAACTAAAAAGATATATTTGGAACTTTATAAGACGTAAGAAATCAAACAAATGAGTAATTTTTTACGATATAAAGTTGATAATATGACTCCACCTCATCTAAATGATCCATTGTACGGAAGTTGGTATTTTGATAAGAGAAATCCTATTCATAAAGGAAATACTGAAAAATTAAGAATGCGATCTTTTCGATCAATGAAAAGAGCATCTCCTTATCCTCTGAAATTCAAATATATACCCATTCCTGATAAAGCCAAAAGGTCACAGACTGCAAGTCTGGAAAGAGGAAGAAATTTAGTCACACAGAAACTTATAGAAGTACTTTCAGTAGCGCAAGTTGACTGGGCCAGGGCAGTAAAGCTACTGAGAAGTGGTGGAGATCCTTTTGCATATAAAGGGACTGGCTTCACTCCAAATATATTATTTAAGCTTATTGTTGATATTACCAATACTCCAAAAATCGAAGCAAAACATCTTTTAGCGTCAAAAGAACGGGAAGAGTTCATTGCATTACTTCTGGAGAGAGATGAGATTGAATCGGCCCTAATGGAGTTTGATTCGACACCCTTTCAAAACACGCCATTTACCGCAGCCATTGCAGCCAGAGATATAAAGTTATCAAAAGCCCTATTCAATCATCTAGCGAAAACAAGCCATGAGTTATTAATCACACCAAATCAAAAGACATTAGAAAGGCAATTTGGAAACAATACACCTCTGGTATTGGCCATTAAAACTAACAATGAAGAACTGGCTTTGGATTTAGTACCTTTTTATACCGATGAGTTATTGCGTAAGCGTGTAACCTGGGCAAACAACAATGCTCTTGAATTGGCTCATTTAGCGAGATTCAATCGTTTACTTCCAGTCATAGTGGCAATAGCTCAAGGTTTTACTATGGATGAAGCAACCAAGCTTCAATCATTATATGATGGATGTCCACGTGGGAGTGATATATGGCATGATTTATATGAAACAGATATGTTTCTTAATGACGAAGGAGAATTCATTGAAGATAGACAGAGAGTCTCAAACCCTCATATTTATCATACCTCAAAATATATTCGAACCAGTGTAATCCCCCAACCCCAGGATCGGAGCTCCCTCCATTAATACATAACTCTCAATAACTGATAGCAGATTGAAAAGAGGCTGTCGCAAAAGTAGCATACAAAGCTGGCCCAGCTTTTAACGGCTCTATTGGCCAAACAAAAGACTTTCACAACAGCCTGTTCAGAAAGGGATTACTTCTCAACAAAAGCTCTTTCAATAACATAGTGCCCAGGATTTCCACCACGTGCTTCCTTAAAGCCACGCTCATCCAGAATACGACACAGATCTTTCAACATGGCAGGGCTGCCGCACAGCATGAAGCGATCATTTTCCAGATCGGGCTCAGGAAGATTCAGGTCGGCAAACAGCTTGCCACTTTCCATCAAGTCTGTAAGGCGCCCCTGGTTGCGGAAAGGTTCCCGGGTAACCGTTGGGTAATACTTCAACTGTTTTTTAACCATTTCACCAAAGTATTCATTTTCTGGCAGTTCATTTTCAATCCGGTCCTGATAAGCCAGTTCAGAAACATAGCGAACGCCGTGAGTCAGAATTACATTGTCAAACTGCTCATAAATTTCAAAATCCTTGATAATGCTCATAAAAGGAGCCAGACCCGTTCCGGTGCTGAGTAGATAGAGATTCTTTCCGGGCAGCAGATGATCGGCTACCAGAGTCCCCACAGGCTTGGTGCCCACCAGAATGTCATCTCCCACTTCCAGCTTCTGCAGGTGTTGGGTCAGGGGGCCATCCTGTACCTTGATGGAGAAAAACTCCATCTCTTCTTCATAGTTGGCGCTGGCAATGCTATAAGCTCTCAGCAGAGGTTTGTTATCGATTTCCAGACCGATCATGGTGAAATGGCCGTTCTTGAACCTCAAGCCCTGGTTGCGTGTAGTGGTAAAGCTGAACAGGGTATCATTCCAGTGATGTACACTGGTCACTGTCTCCCGGATAAGATTACTCATAGTAGGTGTCACTCCTGATGGTCGATTTTTCTTTCTGACACTTTGCTGTAACCTGAAAATTTACTTGTCTTTGTAATAATTCAAAGGTGGCCAGCTCCCTCGCGATCTTTTCCTGTGAATCGAGCATCCCTGTCAATGAGTTTTCGCACCGATTCGATGTCCCGAGCTTTGAGAGCGTATTTAAGAAAGCTCCTACCCCGAGAATCTACCGGTGCATTAACATCACCGAAGCCATTGATAGCGGACGGGAGTAACAATTTAATATATACCGCTCTTTTGGACAGATATCTGAATTTTTTTGAAAGCGTCATTAGCCGAAAGTTCATTTATTCGTACTATTTTTTCTTCCGGGATATCTTAGTCAGGGATAGGATATTTGTGAAACAGATAATTCTTATAAGATTATTCGATTAAATCGATTACCCAATGAAACTGACTCTCCAACAACTGGAGATTTTCCCGGAGGTTGCCCGCCAGCAGAACCTTAACCGCTCCGCCAAAGCTCTGGCCATGTCCCAGTCTGCCGCCAGCAGTGCACTGAAAGAACTGTAACAAAAATTCAATACTCAGCGCTTTGATCGCATTGGCAAAAGACTTCAGCTGAATGATCCCGATAAGATTACTCAAGGTTGTTATCACTCCTGATGATCGCTGGTTCTGCCTGACACTTTGCTGAATCATGAACAGTTACTTATCCTTATGATCATTCAAAATCGAGTCAACTCTATCACGGTTGCTGTCTGTGACTTGAGCGCCTCTTTTAATGAGTTGTTGCAATGCTTCCTTGTCCTTAGCAATGAGTGCATATTCAAGAAGGTTGTCACCTGGGTGGTAACCTGAATAACCTGCCGGTGCATTAATATCAGCAAAGCCATTGATAGCAGACGAGAGTAACACTTTAATAATTTCCACCCTGTCGGATGGATTTCCCACATAATCGACTCCGTCAAAAGCTGTGTACCCGAGTCCGGTGCGAAGCTCAACTTTTGCCCCCGCATTGATCAGCATCCTGACCAAGCCTACATAGTTTTTCTCTTTAGGGTAATCTTGATGTAAACCAAGTACCATTGCGTAGTGAAGGGCGGTACGTCCATCGCGAGCAGTTGCATTTACATCGGCTCTGTTTTTAATCAGAGTTTCAAGTGCCAACTCATGGTCAGCATCAACAGCTATGTGGATTGCCCTGTTACCGTCGTTATCTGGAATATCGAAACGGGCTCCATGCTCCATCAAAAGTGTAAACAAATCAGGACATTCAGGGTTTTCGGCCGCCAGATGCAGAGGTGTACGGCCACACTTGTTGCGGATGTTTATACCAGCATTGAAATCCAGTAATGTTCTCACCGTCTCCAGGTTATGATTGCTGACTGCGTAGTGTAGTGCTGTGTTGCCCTTTGAGTCTTGAACATCAATATCTTCGCCTATGTCAAGTTCTTCGGCGGCACCAATACCTTCGTCAGGTTCAATATCTTCGTCGGTGTCAGGATCCTCGGCCAGTAATCTGGCTATATTTTGGTCGCCCTTTATCGCTGCAATGTGGAGGGCTGACATTTTCGCTTCCTGCCAAGAGTGTTTCGAGCCCGGGCCTTCATGCTCCATAAGTTCCAGGGCGTGGTCTATCTGGCCAGATACTACAGCATGGGCCACCGATGAAAATTCTAATTCCGGAGCACGGTAATCCTGACAGACAGGGCATATTTTCCGGGAATCGAGACTCTGCTGGTTTTCTTTAAATTCCCTGTGGCAGGAACCATGAAAAAGATGGAGGTTGATTGACTTAAAAAAATTTTGTGGAGCGTGTGCAACAACGACGTTGTGAGAGCCAAAAACCCCCTTAAAGCAAATGCCACATTCTTGAGAAACATTACCTTCAGTCAAATTGTTGATTTTTCTTGTACTTTTTTCACAGAATCTATCTGATTCCAGAATCAATTGTTTCAAATTTGCCATTGAGAAGGTGTGTGAACTTATATCCATTAGTCAGTCCCTTATTGTGTTTTTAGATCAATATCGAACCATCATATCAACTGACAGCAGACATTCTTTGATCGACAACTAGTCGCATCAGGTGCTGGCACCTGAGCTATCTGAGTGATTGTTTCTTACCCGGAGCGTAAAAAGTTCATCACAATCGAACGTTTTACAGAAAAGTTAGCCAAAAGTTCTGCCTGACACTTTGCTGCATCATGAACAGTTACTTATCCTTATGATCATTCAAAATCGAGTCAACTTTGTCTCGGTTTCTGTCTGTGACTTGAGCACCTCTGTCAATGAGTTGTTGCAATGCTTCCTTGTCCTTGGCAATGAGTGCATATTCAAGAAGGTTGCGACCTGGGTCGCGACCTGAATGACCAGCCGGTGCGTTAATATCAGCAAAGCTATTAATAGCAGACGAGAGTAACACTTTAATAATTTCCTCCCTGCCGGATGAATTTCCTATATATTTGATTCCGTCAAAAGCTGTGTACCCGAGTCCGGTGCGAAGCTCAACTTTTGCCCCCGCATTGATCAGCATCCTGACCAGGCCTAAATGGTTTTTCTTTTTTGGGTAACTTTGATGTAAACCAAATACCATTGCGTAGTGAAGGGCGGTACGTCCATCGTGAGCAGTTGCATTTACATCGGCTCTGTTTTTAATCAGAGTTTCAAGTGCCAACTCATGGTCAGCATCAACAGCTATGTGGATTGCCCTGTGACCGTCTGCATCTGGAATATCGAAACGGGCTCCATGCTCCATCAAGAGGGTAAACAAATCAGGACATTCAGGCTTTTCCGCAGCCAGATGCAGAGGTGTACGGCCACACTCGTTGCGGATGTTCATACCAGCATTGAAGTCCAGTAATGTTCTCACCGTCTCCAGGTTATGATTGCTGACTGCGTAGTGCAGTGCTGTGTTGCCCTTTGAGTCTTGAACGTCAATGTCTTCGCCGATATCAAGTTCTTCGGCGACACCAATACCTTCGTCAGGTTCAATATCTTCGTCGGTGTCAGGATCCTCGGCCAGTAGTCTGGCTATATTTTGGTCGCCCTTTATCGCTGCAATGTGGAGGGCTGACATTTTCGCTTCCTGCCAAGAGTGTTTCGAGCCCGGGCCTTCATGCTCCATAAGTTCCAGGGCTTGGTCTATCTCGCCAGATACTACAGCATGAGCCACCGATGAAAATTCTAATTTCGGGGCCAGGTAATCCTGACAGATAGGGCATATTCCCCGGGAATAGAGACTCTGTCGGGTTGCTTCCAATTCCCTGGAACAGGAACCATGAAAAAAATGGAGTTTGGGGTTGGTTGACTCAAAAAAATACCATTCTACGTGTGCAACAACGACGTTGTGAGAGCCAAAAACACCCTTAAAGCAAATGCCACATTCTTGAGAAAAATTACCTTCAGTCAAATTGTTGATTTTTCTTGTACTGTCATCACAGAAACTTCTCGATTCCAGAATCAATTGTTTCAAATTTGCCATTGAGAAGGTGTGCGAACTTATATCCATTAGTCAGTTCCTTATTGTGTTTTTAGATCAATATCGAACCATCATATCAACTGACAGCAGACATTCTTTGGTCGACAACTAGTCGCATCAGGTGCTGGCACCTGAGCTACGTGAGTGATTGTTTCTTACCCAGAGCGAAAAAAATTCATCACAATCGAACGTTTGAGAGAAAAGTTGGCCAAAAGTTCAATTATTCATACTATTTTTTCTTCCGGAATAGACCAGTCAGGGGTAGGATATTTGCAAAACAGATAATTCTTATAAGATTATTCGATTAAATCGATTAGCTCATGAAACTGACTCTCCGACAACTGGAGGTTTTCCTGGAGGTTGCCCGCCAGCAGAACCTTAGCCGCGCCGCCAAAGCTCTGGTCATGTCCCAGTCTGCCGCCAGCAGTGCACTGAAAGAACTGGAGCAAAAGTTCAATACTCAGCTCTTTGATCGCATTGGCAAAAGACTTCAGTTGAATGACCTCGGCCAGCAGATTCGACCGGACGCCGAAGCTCTTCTGGAAAAGGCCCGGCAGCTTGAGCAGAAACTCTTCAGTAAAGCTCTGACAGGACAGATCCGGGTTGGCGCTACTTTGACCATAGGCAATTATCTGGCCGTCAACATCGTAGCCCGAATGATGAGAGACAAACCGGGTACCCATATTGATCTGCAGGTGGCCAATACCGCCAATATTACCGAGAAGGTTCTTAACTTTGATCTGGATATCGGACTGATCGAAGGAGAGTTACACCACCATGACCTGAATGTCATTCCCTGGTGTGATGATGAACTGGTTGCCTTCTGTGCACCGGGCCATGACTTCGAACACAAAACCCAACTGACAGACCAGGATCTTTTGAGTGCTGACTGGATTCTTCGTGAAGCCGGTTCGGGTACCCGTCAGGCGTTTGATCGAGCCATGCACGGCATTCTGCCCAACCTGAAAGTGGTTATTGAGTTGCAACACACTGAAGCCATCAAGCGAGCTGTCGAGGCCGGTCTCGGGATTGGCTGCCTGTCGAGAATTACACTTCAGGATGCTTTCAAAAGGGGCAGTCTGATACCTTTGTTAATCCCTGACAGAGATTTGAGCCGACAATTCTATTTCATCATGCACCGACAAAAGTACAATAGTCAGGGAACCAGGGAACTGATTGAACTCTGTCGTAGCTGGACCGCCAGCCCATGAGAACATAAGAGGTCTGCGGGCTCTTAACTTCCCAGAAAGTTATACAAATCTGAAGCCGGGTCTAGCAGCCTGTCGGACTTAAGCGTCCGTAGCGAGGATTGCAAGAAATTGAGGATAAAAATCTCTGTTTCTGAGGAGAATAGCGAGCTATTTGACGAAGAAACAGGGATTTTTAGACCAATTTATTGCAACCGCACGACTGCATGGATGCAGGAGCTAGAGCAACGCAGGAGCAGTTGCCGTGTAGGACAGTCTTAAGTCCGACAGGCTGCTAGCAGCCTGTACAACAAAGGTCTGATTATGATTAAAAGAATCACTATCGTGGGCGGAACCCACGGCAACGAGTTGATTGGGCCTAACCTGATCAGGAAGTTGGAACAGGACGGTAGTTTCAAACAGAGCGTCATTCCAGTAGATTATCTGCTGGCCAATGTTGAAGCTTATAAAGCAGTCAGACGATTTATGGATGCCGACCTGAATCGTTCCTTCACGGATAACATTCTCAACGGCGATGATGATTCGGTCTATGAACACCGCCGAGCCCGGGAAATCAATCAACTGCTCGGCCCCAAAGCCAACAATGACCGTTTTATCATCGATCTGCACAGTACCACCAGCAACATGGGAATGACGCTGATTATCAAAGATCAGGCAAGTTTCAACCTCAAGGCAGCATCCTATGTGCAACAACAGATGCCGGAAGTAAAAATCATTCTGAGTGACCGTGATAACCAGTTCAGCCGGACGCTGAACAGCCTTTCCGACTACGCAGTGACCATTGAAGTCGGCCCTCTTCCCAACGGCGTTTTGCGACACGATCAGTTTTCAGACACTGAATCAGTGATCCAACATCTGGTCAACTTCACCCAAATGTCAGAAAACGAACAGGACAATATCCTGCCAGCAAGCACCGAAGTCTATACCGTCAGGGATCGTTTTTATTATCCCAGAGACGACGACGGACAAATATCTGCCATGGTTCACAGCGCCCTGCAGGACAGGGACTTTGAGGAGCTGAAGCCGGGCATGCCGATGTTTCAGAATATGGATGGCACAGTGACTCCCTATCAGGGTGAACCCGGATACCCCATCTTTATCAATGAAGCTGCGTACTATTACGAGAACACAGCTTTTGTCATGACAACCCGGAAAACGGTTGTTCCAGACGGTTAAGCTCTTCAAGGCAACGATACACAGGCAGGCATTCCGATGTTAACCTTTAGGGGACGCCATGCTAGCATGCCGTCTCCTGAGATACTGTCCGACTGCTGGTACAATCTCTGGTCACAGTTCATCAGCCTTGAGCTAAAACAGCCATGAGCTCAATAAAGAGTCCTGAGCCCGGAATGGAGAAATCATGACAAGACGCTTTCATACAGGAGCCATTCTGCCCCTGCTACTGATCACCAGTTTGCTGACAGCCTGCGGCTTTCAGCTGCGAGGCAAGGTCGATATTGCCAGTGAAATTGCCCAGCTGTCTGTCTCAGGAAGTGATCTGCCGTTTGTCAGGGAGTTAAAAAAAGCCCTCACGCTCAATGGTATTGAGATCACAGATAATGCCCACTACCACCTGCAAGTGGTGAGTCTGGAGCGTTCGACAGGCGATGAGATTCAAGCCAGTGTCGGTCAGTACGAACGCCTGCTGATCCTGAAAGCCACCTACCAGCTCAGCACCCATGATGGCCTGAAACTCTTTGACCCCATTGTGCTCTTCAACGAGCGCTACATGTTCCAGGACAAGAACCAGACCAACGCAGCCCTGAGCGAGGAAGCCATCATCTTTGATCAGCTTCGTCAGGAGCTTTTGCTGACCACTGTTCGCAGAGTAGCCGGTATTTCCGAAGAAGTGCTTCGCCAGGAAGAAGTGCGAGCCCGCAAAGCCCTCGAAGCCGAGCGAGAGGCGCGTGAAGTGGAAGAATGAACATCAGACCCGACCAACTCGGCGCCCAACTCAAGCGACAACTCGCTGCTGTCTACATAGTCAGTGGCGATGAGCCCCTGCAGGTCTCGGAGTGCTGTGACCAAATCCGGCAAGCGGCAAGAAAGCAGGGATTTACCGAGCGACACGTTTACCATGTCGACAATAGCTTTGATTGGGGGGATTTTCTGGAAGCAGCAAACAGTCTCTCACTGTTCGCTGAAAAACAAATTCTCGAAGTCAGGATGCCCAATGGCAAGCCCGGGGATGGAGGCCGAAAAGCTTTTCTGGAATATCTGAAACATCTTTCTCCGGATAACCTGCTACTGATCATTACCGACCGGCTTGATAATGCCAGCCAAAAGGCAAAATGGTTCAAGGCCCTGGAACAGGAAGGACTGTTTATCCCGATCTGGCCTATTGAACATGACAAGTTGCCGGGCTGGATTGCCCGCCGTCTGAAAAGTCAGGGGTTTGAAGCCAGCCAGGATGCTCTTTCGCTGCTTTGCGAACGCATTGAAGGAAATCTGCTGGCCGCGTCACAGGAAATTGAAAAGCTGAAGCTCCTGGCGGATGGCAAAAAGATTGAAGTGGAAACCGTCAGGGAAGCGGTTTCTGACAGTGCCCGCTATGACGTTTTCCAGCTGGCTGATGCCGCTCTGAATGGTGACCCGAAGTCTGTGGTCAGAATACTTGGCGGCCTGAAAAGCGAAGGCATTGAGCCACCCATTGTACTCTGGGCTCTGGCCCGTGACGTGCGACTGCTCAGCCACCTCAGCCGATTAAAATCCCGGGGCACGCCGCCCAATGTGGCTTATGATCAGGCAGCCAAAACTCACGGCATGTCACCCTTTATTCTCAAGAAGCGTAAAAACCTGCTGGAAAAATGCATGGGTCGTCACAGTGAGCGTGCCTTTCGCCAAATGCTGATTCACTCTGGCCATATTGACAAAGGTGTCAAAGGGCTTGAAAAAATCAACTGCTGGGATGAATTATTGACCCTGAGCCTTTTCCTGGCCGGCATGCCTGCTCCCCTTCAAGCTGATCTCACACAATGAGGCTCCCTTTGAGCTTCATTGATTACAACCACCACTGAGCACGTTATTAATGACATTAAACAGACAGCTGTGACCGTCAGACGTCTGGCTAAAAATGGTATTCAATCTCAGTCGGTTGACTCAATCTGCCTTTAATTAGTCGCTTGTAATTTCCTATTGCACTAAATAAACCCTCTTGCTAGACGCATTTGCAACAAGCGAACAACTTCTATAAAGGCTTCTATGGCAGGGCCGATGGTTCGAGAGATCCGAAACCGCGCACAGGAGTGTATGGATATGATTTTTCGAAACCTGCTGGGAGCAGCTGCTGCATTGCTGATAGCAGGCTGTGCCTTCAACGTGTCAAACCATAAAGGGGCCTATAACGAAAAATGGTCCAAAGCCAAGAACCTGACTAATGCAGGCGGCATGCTTGAACAGGTGTATGACCAGCAGTTACCTGCCGGAGCTTACAACAAGGAAGGCAAGCTGGAGGACTACAAACTGGGCAATATTTCTCACCCGGCCTATGGTGCCGCCAGCGGTGTGGTGGGAGTTAATGTCAAACCTTATGGCGCCTTTGAACGCTTTTACTGGGGATGGACGGTACCGGGTGCCAGCCATTATGACCACCACAGGTTGTTTGCCTGGATGCCCATCGCCATGGCCAAGGATGAGATCGGAGCCAGGGAAACGATGGAGCTGATGCTGACCCGCTCCGCCCTGACTATCCTCAACGACATGAATTACAAGTACAAGCCGATCAAAACGCCTTTCGAGCATAATGGTCTGGCTTTCAAGCAGTGGTACCTGGAACAGACCGGTGCTACCTGCTCTTTTGCACGAATGAACTGTGTTCTGAGTCTGTATATCCCGGTTCCAAGCACTGTCGACCATGCTCCTTCATTCTCCTATTTCAGTATGGCGGGAGAGCCAGCCTGGTTTTTCTCAGCCCATGATGATAACGCTTTCCCCAGGCTGTCCATCACCCAGGGGGAAGGTTTGGAGAGCATCAGCGAGAATGTCTTTTATCAGAAGCTGAGTGCCCGTCTGCCAGGGTGGGTCTATTTTTACATGGCGCCCAAAGAGGTGGGTATCGGGGACGACAACAAAACCATCGCCTACCCCTACGTACTGGAAAAGGGCAAGCCGTTGCTGTTCATTCGCCCTATCAAGTAGATAGAAACGAAAAGCAAACCTCGAAATCACTGCTATAGTCTTTGGGGTTTGCTGGTACAGCGACGCAGTTGTCAGCCCATACAGATCAGGCTCACGCATCAGACAACGAGGAAGCTGCTATCAACAGGCTGCATTAAAAATAAGCCGGCGGACAAACAGTCCCTGAATGGAATGACTGATCAAAGTAAATCCACATTGCCAAAAATCCAGACTACACGAGGTCAGTTCAGTAGCAGACTGAGCTTTATTATTGCCGCTGCCGGCTGCGCAGTAGGTGTGGGAAACATCTGGAGTTTTCCAACCCAGACGGCACAAAATGGCGGCGCAGCCTTTGTTCTGGTCTACCTCTGTTTCTCATTCCTTCTGGCTTACCCCACACTGGTGGCCGAACTGACTATCGGTCGATACAGTCAATCCAACTCAGTGACCGCCATGACCGGTCTGGACAACAGGAACTGGGTCAGAAAACTGGGCTTGATCACCAGCATTATGGGATTAGTGACCCTGACTCTGATTTACAGTTTTTACAGCATTATCGGTGGCTGGTTTACTGGTTTCTCTCTGGCCCCGATCTTCGAATTGAGCAGCCTTCACGCGGCGGCCAGCTGGCTGACTGATTTTAATGTTTACTCAACGACTCTGGTCACCCTGCTTTTCATGGTTCTGACCACATTGATCGTCATCGGCGGGGTTAAAGAAGGCATCGAGCGCTGGTGTAACAGACTGATGCCCGCCCTGTTTATTATTTTGTCGATGCTCATTGTTTTCGCTCTAAGCCGACCCGGTGGCATAGAAGGTTTGAAAGTCTATCTGATTCCGGACTTTTCCAAACTACTGAACCAACAGCTTTTGATTTCAGCCCTGGGGCAGTCTTTCTTCTCTATGTCTCTGGGTGTGGGCTGCATGATGGTTTACGGTTCTTATCTGGGTAAAAATGCCAATCTTCCACTCACCGCTTTCCAGGTTGCACTGGTTGACAGCTCAGTGGCGTTCCTGGCCGGTATGCTGATCATTCCCTGTATGTTCGCTGCCATGCAGCAGGGTATCGAGATTTACACCGCTAACGGACAGCTCCACAGTGCTGACACGCTGGTGTTTAACGTACTGCCAACCTTATTTAATCAGTTGGGAATACTCGGGCAGCTGGTTGCCCTGGCTTTCTTCATGCTGCTGACGATTGCCGCGCTGACTTCATCGATTTCTCTGATAGAGCCAACCGTAGCCTTTATGGTTGAAAAGCTCAGTTTTCGTCGCCACTACGCCAGCTGGTGCATTACGGTGATCTCGGCCTGCCTGTCGATTTTAATCATTTATCACATTGAGATGTTGCTGGGTCTGGCCGTTAAAGTCGCTACTCAGTATCTGCAACCTGTTTTGTGCTTCATGATTGCCATTTATGGCAGCTGGATCATGCGTCAGAACCGCCTGCTGAAGGAATTGAGTCAGGGCTTTCCTGAAATCCGAAAGAGTCTGTTCTGGAAGATCTGGCCCTGGTACATCAGGACGATTTGCCCGGGCCTGATTCTGATACTCTTCCTGAGCAATCTCTGATCTTCTTTTTAAAAATTTACCGGAAAGCCTGCTAATAAGTACCTAACCAGTTGGTTTCGCATATTCTGGACGGCGGCTTTTTCCATCCTTCTGCGTTCCAACTCTGGTTGCGTAGCTATGGCTACGCGCCCGTCGTTGCGCCTTGAAGGATGAAAAAATCCTCTCGCCAGAATATGCGAAACCAACTGGCCAGGTACTTAGCAATCGGTCTGAAAGAACAGGAAGAAGATTAAAAATAAACTCCTTCAAAAGCCAAAACTCTCTCTGACGGCGTCGATACCTCCAGAATCATAAAGCGCTTCCACTCTCGCCATCACAGCCTCGATATTCTCAGAATCATAAAGCGTTTCCACGCTCGCTCTGACGGCCTCGATATTCTCAGAACCATAAAGCGCTTCCACAGAATAATCAAAGTTAGCATCGAACCAATCAGTGAAATCGCTCAGGTATTTTTGCCGTTTTTCCAGATATTTTATCCTCTCTTCTTCTCTTTTTCTCTCCTTCTCTTTCTCTTCGATGCTAAGCTCTTTTTCTTTATCTCCCTTTTCTGCCTTGTTTTGTATAGCTCCATGAACCTGCTCAGTGACGTTGGTTTTAACAGTTGGCAGAAACATCGCCCTCACAGCGCGTGACACCGCCAAATCATAGTTTATCTGCATTTGGGCAAATCTTATGGAGAGCCTTAACATTGTGGGAGTGTATTCACTTCTACCAATAAACGGTTTTTCTAATTGATTTGATATGAACTTTTCTAAGGCTAGAAGAAAGTTTTGAAACAATTCAGGGTTTTCATTTCCAGGGTTGTCATTTGAGGCCTTTAATACCCTTTCGTGTCTTATCTTTAATTCTAATTTTCTGAAAATCGTTACGTAATGTTCAAACATGTCTTCATCCGTATCTGACTGGCTAAAACAACTCGACATATTATCAACATGTACACTTACGATTTTTTTAAAGAGAAGTTCAAGCTTCAGACTTGTGGCATACAAGAAACTCATGAACTGCATATTCGAGGCAACTGATTCAGGATCTTTCTCACCATATTCTTCTATAAGCATTAACATTTGTTCAGCTGACTCTATATCATACTGATAAAGCGGTGTTAAATTTTTATTAACGCCAAAGTTGAGCAGAGAGGAAGCCGCTAATAACATTGGGTCTGCTGATGACTCAGAACTTTCAGCTTCTGAAGGACCACCCAATTGTTGCAAAATCTTAAGACGCATTTCTCCCAATAACTTAAGGCCAGAGAAGACTGAAGCAGACTCTTTAACATTTGCTTTTAAAACATCGTGATCGTTTATTGATGCTAATGTACCTAAAAGATCACGTTTTCCGGCATGGAGTCTCTCAATACCAGACAAGCCAGTGGCGTGAAACAGGAATGCGTCAAATAAAGCATGAGCTACCTGAGGGAGGCTTCCATTTGAATGGATGACTGTGTAGTAACTCAACATCAAAATCGCCAGGTTCTGTTGATCTTCTGGCTTGCTCATATCGACAGGAGATTCGGTACCCACAATGTTAGTCAGAACGCCTATCATTGCATTCTGGTTACTGTCAGCCGAAATATGCAGAGCTTGTTGCACTTGCTGAATCATGCTTGCAATTGTAAGGCTCTCATCGGGTGGGGTTATCGGGATATAGCTCAACATAGTGTTCAGGGTGTTGTTATCAATTCCCGTATTCAATCCCGTGATAATGGCAGTAATTTGTGCATGATTCATTGGCGGGAGCGGAATTTCCATTAAAGGCTGCGGCTGCTGCGCTCCGGCCCCGTCCGATGCTTCTGAATCCTCAGCTACTTTTTCACCTTGCTCATTTTCATGGTTCATTGCAAAGATAAGATGGGTGCTATTTGGGCTGGGTACAAAAGGAGGGATTTTCCCTGTATAAGCATTATGATTAATTAAATCGTCCAGGAAGCCAGACCCTTTTGTGGTTTTTTCTCTGGCAAATTCCTCCACCACTGGCGTTGAAAAAGGACTTCCTGCCAGCAGTTTTGAACAGGGGCAAGCCATCATGATGAAGCCAAGGGAAGCAGCGGTTGGTAATCGAGCCATATAATTACCCATCGTCGTCTTTCTCGCTTAGTTTGAACGCAACAGTAAAGTAGTCCATCTATTGCAGCAGCGACAGATTTTCAGCACCCGCCAGGCTTTGCCTGATCACCCTTTTAACTCCGTTTTTGAATAGAAAAAGGCGGATAACGGGCTCAACCTCATCTCTGAAAATGAAAGTCAGTAAGGATTAGTGTTTGAGCATGGGGTGGAGACCTGAAACTAAAATTTCAGTTACCTGTACGATTTTGAGCACTCGTAGTTTTAAAAGTGGCCAAATTTAAGAACGCTTGTATTAACTTGCACAGGCGCTATAGTTTATACCTGTGTATATACTTTTATTCGGAGCCAGTGGCCAGATGATCGTTCAAATTAAAAAATGGGGTAATAGCCTTGCCGTTAGAATACCTGCTAAGGCTCTTTCTATTTCAGGGTTAGGTGAAGGTTCCTGGTTGGAAGTAAATTCTTTAAAGGGCGAAATTCTCCTGAAGGAATCAAAGCCAAAGATGAAATACACCTTGGAGCAAATGTTTGATGGTTATGACGAGAACAGTTTTGAGCCTAGTCAGGAAGATAGGGAGTGGATGAATGATGGTCCTGTTGGTGGGGAGAAGATTTGATGCCCTATATTCCTGACAGAGGTGATGTTGTATGGATCAACTTCGATCCCTCCTCAGGAAGGGAAATACGTAAGAGAAGGCCGGGGTTGGTTCTATCGAATAAGCTGTATAGCCGGTTTACCAAATATGCTTTGGTGGCCCCAATAACATCAACAATAAGAGGCTGGCCCTTTGAGGTCAAAATTGATGGCGGAGATGTTTCAGGAGTTGCACTTTGTGAACAGATCAAGTCATTGGACTACATTTCGAGAGAACTAGAATTCATAGAGAAAGCTGATCCTGATGCAGTTGAAGAAGCGATAGCCAAAATAGTGGCTATTTTCGATTAAGTCGGCACATCAATGTAAGCTCAGACTCATTGTCCTGAATTTTTTGTTTTTTAAGATTCATAAAATGAACGACAAGATCTATATAACATAGAGCTTGTCGTTCAAGAGTCACTATCAGTCCAGAAGCGACACATCTCTGACAGCACCTTTATCGGCGCTGGTCACCATAGCCGCATAGGCTTTTAATGACGCCGAAACCTTACGAGGCCGCTCTTTCAGAGGTTTCCAGGCTGCCTTGCCTTTCGCTTCCATCCGGGTACGACGCTCGGCCAGCTCTTCATCAGACAACTGTACGTCAATGGTACGATTAGGAATATCGATACGAACAATATCACCCTGTTCCACCAAACCAATATTGCCTCCCGCTGCGGCTTCTGGAGAAGCATGACCAATGGAAAGTCCGGAAGTACCGCCAGAGAAACGACCATCGGTCAGGAGCGCGCACTCTTTACCCAAACCTTTGGATTTCAGGTAGCTGGTCGGATACAACATCTCCTGCATACCCGGACCACCTTTGGGACCTTCATAGCGGACGATAACAATATCACCGGCTTCTACCCGACCTTCGAGAATATCACTGACCGCATCTTCCTGACTCTCACAGATATGAGCAGGTCCTTCAAAAACCAGAATACTCTCATCGACACCAGACGTTTTTACTACGCAACCATCCAGGGCAATATTACCCGTGAGAACCGCGAGACCACCTTCATTGCTGTATGCATGCTCCAGTGTACGGATACAACCTGATTCACGATCATCGTCCAGCGTTGGCCAGCGAGTTTCCTGACTGAATGCCTGTGTCGTACGAATGCCGGCCGGTCCCGCCTTGAAGAATGTCAGTACCGATTCGTCACTGGTCTGTTTGATATCCCATTTAGCCAGAGCCGCAGCCATGGTTTCACTGTGAACCGTCGGGATCTCGTTGTTCAACAACCCTGCCCGATCCAGTTCACCCAGGATGCCAAACACGCCACCGGCACGATGGACATCTTCCATGTGGTATTTCTGGATGTTAGGTGCCACCTTGCACAGCTGAGGCACCTTGCGAGATAGAGCATCAATGTCCTTCATGGTGAAATCGACACCGGCTTCCTGTGCAGCGGCCAGCAAATGCAGAATGGTATTGGTAGAGCCGCCCATAGCGATATCCAGGCTCATGGCGTTTTCGAAAGCCTTGTAGCTGGCAATAGAACGAGGCAGAACAGAGACGTCATCTTGCTCGTAGTAACGCTTGGTAATATCGACAATCCGTCGCCCGGCTTCGAGGAACAGTTGCTCACGATCAGCATGAGTGGCCAGCATGGAACCATTGCCCGGCAGGGACAGACCCAGAGCTTCCGTCAAACAGTTCATGGAGTTGGCGGTAAACATACCGGAGCATGAGCCACAGGTTGGGCAAGCTGAACGTTCATACTCAGCAACAGTTTCATCGTCGGCATCGGAAGCGGCAATGACCATGGCATCGACCAGGTCCAGGCCATGCTGTGCCAATTTGGTTTTACCGGCCTCCATGGGGCCACCCGAGACAAATATCACCGGGATATTCAGTCTCATGGCGGCATTGAGCATTCCGGGAGTAATCTTGTCGCAGTTGGAAATACAGACCAGGGCATCAGCAGTATGGGCATTCACCATGTATTCAACGGAGTCGGCAATGATATCCCGGCTGGGCAGGGAGTAAAGCATGCCGTCGTGCCCCATCGCGATACCATCATCGACGGCGATGGTATTAAACTCTTTGGCTACACCGCCATGCTTTTCAATTTCTCTGGCCACCAGCTGTCCCATGTCTTTTAGATGAACATGGCCGGGAACAAACTGGGTAAAAGAGTTGGCTACAGCAATAATAGGCTTTTTGAAGTCATCATCCTTCATACCCGTGGCACGCCAAAGCGAACGGGCTCCAGCCATATTACGACCGTGGGTCGAGGTTCTTGAACGGTATGCAGGCATGACTCACTATCCTTTCTCTCTGGTTCTTAATCCTGATGTTTGAGAAGCTCTCTGGAAACCGGGCTCTCTGTTGTCTTCCTTGGCGGATTCGGGATTATAACAGAATGACGGGAGCCTGATAGACTCCCGAAAGGTAATGCAGAAGAAGAATCAGGCTGCGTATTCTATCCGGCGACGATTATACTCCTCTACCATACTGTCGATGGTAGTCTGATCGTATTCCCGCAGGTTGGCCAGAACCATGGTTTTCTTCCCTTCTCCCACAACTTTGCCACCTTCTTTGAAGACAAAGCCCAAGGTAACATTACCACGTTTGCCATTCACTTCCAGATGAGACGCTGAGGCCTCTATTACCGGGTCTTTCAGTTCAATCGTATCCAGATGTACCGACATGGTTTCATAGATAACCAGAGGCCGTGCCACATTAATCATGACATTCTTCTCTTTCATCAGTGGCACCAGGACATGTGGGAAGTTTTCACCTGAGAACGCCACATAAGCCTTTACCAGCTTTGCAATCATGTCGGCATTGTTTGTTTGCTTGCCATTATGCTCAACCCGGAGGTATTCCTTCTCACTCTGGTCACAAATAATCTTGTCACCATTGTCAGCATCGGCAATCGACAGGGCAACGCCATCACTGACCATGCCACTGAAACTCACTTTCATATCAGGGTACAAACCTTCAGAGCACAGGATTTTAGCAAACAGAAGATCACCCGGAACACAAAACTTCTTGGTGTCCACATCATGCAGCGGGTTGAAGTCATTGGCGATATTCTTGGCAAAATCACTGGACTGCTGACGAGTGAATGAGAACTGGTTATTTTCCAGTTCAGTACAATATTGATCTAAAAACATAATGTTGTTCTGTTGGCCCGGTCTTTCAGATGCGCGACCAGAGCTCAATCCATTTCATATGGACTTGGGTTTCCTCAGGGCAATGACAATCAAACACTCAACACGGCCAGAGGGTTCGATCTACCTCTGGCAACTGACTGATATCATACGTCAAATCTGAATAAGACTACTGTTACTAAAACGTAGCCGTTTGTTTCAGCACTTCATATATTAATATAACCAATTGATTAATAAGCCATTTTAATGTGAACCCGGAAACTCAATTAAATTTCCGGGTTAGATCGTGACTACTGTTTGAAAAACCGCATGATCCATTGAGCTATCAGATCACTGTCAGGATCGTCTTTCAGCGAATCCATACCCTTGAGCACTCTGTCCCCGGGAATCGCTTCCCGACGTGAGTTCATCAAGTCCGCAGAGTAAGACTTGCTGAACTCCGGATGCCCCTGAACACTGATAAAAGAATCGCCATATTGCAGCATAAAATTGGGACAGAAATCACTGCGGGCCAGTACTTCAGCCGAAGAAGGCAAACCTGTGACCTGATCCCTGTGACTGACCAGTAATTTGAAATCCACAACCGCAGGCTCCATCCAACGGGTCTTTCGCGTGACGTGATTGTAGGACATACCAACACCCCAGCCTTTATCAGCCAGCACTACTTGCCCCCCAAGACTGTTTGCCATGATCTGATGACCAAAACAGATACCCGCCAGCTTGCAACGATCCTCATACAGCCTTCTGATAAACCCTTCCAATAAAGCTATCCATGGAAAAGGATCATAAGCACTGTGACGGCTGCCCGAGATAATCCAGCAGTCACACTCATTGGTCGTTTCAGGAATCTCATCATCCAATACCCGGTAGGTGACCATCTGTATATCAGGTTCCTGCTTTTTCAGCAGAGCCAGAAACATATCCGGATAATTGTTGTGGACCTTACGCAGCTCGGGCGAAACGTCATCACACAACAGCAAACCGACTTTCATCATAGATCTCCTCGAACCGCATCCTGACCTATCTGCTGATATTCAGCCGCAGAAAAAGAGATTGGGTTTCCGGCTGCCGAAGGATCGGCAAACGCCATCCGCCCGACTTTATCCAGCTGGCTTTCGTCGATTCCGATTTCAGCCAGAGTATGGGGGATTTCCAACTCTTCTCTGAGCTCTATCACCCAGTTGAAGAAAGCGTCAAAGCCCGGGGCAGGCAGGTCAAGGTAACGACTGAGAGCCGCCATTTTCTGACCGATGGCGGCTTTGTTTGCCTTCAGAACATAGGGCATCAGAATGGCATTCAACAATCCATGATGAGCGTCGTATAAAGCCCCCAGTGGATGGGCCAGAGCGTGCATAGCACCCAGACCTTTCTGAAAGGCCGTTGCCCCCATACTGGAGGCCACCAGCATTTGATGCCGGGCCTCAAGATCACTGCCCTGCGCCACTGCCCTGGGAAGATAGTCTTTTACCAGACGAATGCCTTCCAGTGCGATGCCCTGGGCCATAGGATGATGGAAAGGCGAACAATAGGCTTCAAGATTGTGAGAGAGTGCATCTATACCGGTCGCTGCGGTGAGTCCGGCAGGTAAACCACAGGTCAGTTCCGCATCAAGAAGCACGATGCCAGGAAGCATACCCGGGTGAAAAATAATCTTTTTCACCTGTTCATCCTGATGGGTGATCACGGAAGAACGCCCCACTTCTGAGCCTGTTCCGGCAGTGGTGGGCACAGCCACAACGGGCAACATTCCCTCTGCATTGACTCTCAGGTAGTTATCACCCACATCTTCAAAATCCCAGATTGAACGACTCTGGCCAACCATCAGGGCAATAGCCTTGCCTGCATCCAGGGCAGAACCTCCACCAAAAGCGATGACACCATCATGGTTAGCTTCCTTGCAGGCAGCCACACCGGCTGAAACATTCTCGCCGGTTGGATTACCCTTGATTCCGGAAAACAGTCCACACCCGGTCAGAGCAGAGCTGACCTGTAGCCGGGCTTCCTGAACCATGGGCAGCTGTGATAACCCCGGATCGGTAATAATGAGTGGATTTTTCATCCCCAGTTCAATGCAGGCAGCAGGTAGATCTTTGATGCGGCCAGCGCCCGTTCGGATAGCTGTCGGGAAGTTCCAGTTAGCTGTGTACTGCTCAATGTTCATTGATGTCTCCTTACTGCCTCAGCCGTGCTTGATGTGGAAGGATTTGGGTCGGGTCAGGGCATTAAAACCCAACACCGACAGAGTACAGCCCCGACCAGAGTTTTTAATACCTGTCCAGGCCAGAGCAGGGTCAAGATAGTCACAGCGATTGACAAAGAAAGTGCCGGTTTGAACCTGACGACCCAACTCAACCGCCCGCTCAATATCCCTTGAGAAAATGGCGGCAGTCAGTCCAAATTCACTGTCGTTCATCAGGCTGATCGCTTCTTCATCTGAGGAAACTTTTTGAATCCCTAAAACAGGACCGAAACTTTCTTCAGTCATCACTCGCATAGCGTGATTTACCTGAGTCAGCAGCTGGGGAGCAAGATAGGGAGTGCCTGGCTCATGCTTTGAAAACAAGGCCGGATCGATATGAGCAACGGCCCCCTGTGAAACAGCTTCGTCCACCTGCCCCCTGACAAAGTCCGCAGCACTGCTTTTCACCAGAGGGCCCAGAGTGGTTTCAGGATCATCGGGTCGTCCGAGACGGTATTGCTTCACCAGCGCAACCGCTTTTTCAACAAATGCATCATAAATAGCTTCATGCACATAGAGCCTTTCTATGCCACAGCAGGACTGACCGGAGTTAAAGAAAGCACCGTCTATCACCGTGTCTGTTGCTGCATCCAGATCAGCATCCGCTCTGATATAAGCGGGATCTTTGCCACCAAGCTCCAGACCCATACCGATGAATCGTCCGGCAGCCGCCTTTTCTACTGTGGCTCCTGCAGGTACTGAGCCAGTAAATGCCACATGCTTGATGGCGTCACACTGAATCAGGTACTCGGTGTTCTCATGGGACATATGCAGATACTGAAAAAGCCCTTCAGGCAGACCCGCTTCCAGAAAGGCTTCTACCATGCGCTCGGCACAAAGCGGGGTTTGAGCGGAATGTTTCAGAAGCACAGCATTACCGGCCAGCAGGGCTGGCATAATGCTGTTGATTGCGGTGAGGTAGGGATAATTCCAGGGCGCTATGACCAGCACAACACCCAGAGCTTCCTTGCAGATATAACGGGTAAAGCCTTCTTTTTCAGGAATTGTGACGGGCTTCAGTGCTTCACTTGAAGCTTCAATCATATAGCGGGCACGCTCTTCAAACCCTGCTACTTCACCGGCAGCGTATTTGACAGGCCTGCCCATCTGCCAGGTAATTTCACTGGCAATGTCGTCTTTCTGGCTGACAAAGTAATCCACCGCTTTGCTGCAGATGTTTTGCCGCTCTTCCAGAGCAAGACTCTGCCAGTCAAGCTGAGCTTTCTCAGCCTTTGCCAACGCTTGACTAATGTCTGAAACATCAGACAGTGGACGTTCAGCAACCACCGAACCATCCACCGGCGAAAGGGTAATCTGTATATTATTCATTGTTTTAAATCCGTTGGAAGTGATCAGATAATTTCGAAATAACGATCCATTTCCCAATCCGTAATATGCTTTCTGAACTCTCGTTCTTCCCACTCTCTGGAAGCAGCGTAGTGTTCGACAAAAGCGTCACCCAACATCGTTCGGGCGGCTTCGGATTGCTTGAATTTTTGGGCTGCGTCCCAGAGCGTTGATGGAAGTGCATATTCAGGTGGGTGCCCCTGGTCGTAGGCATTACCTTTCACCTGATCCTCAGGCTCCCATTGGTGAATAATGCCCTGAAGACCAGAAGCCAGAGCAGCGGAAAGGGAAAGATAAGGGTTAGCATCCGCAGAGCCCAGCCGGTACTCCACTCTCTGTGACTTTTCTGAGCCCGGAATGACACGCAGTGCGGTGGTTCGGTTTTCAACCCCCCAGGTCGCGTCGGTAGGTGCCCAGAAGCCGGGAATGAGTCGGGTGTAACTATTGACGGTAGGGGCCAACATCGGCAGGAATTCAGGCATTAATCGCTGCAAACCGGCAATAAAGTGCCTCTGTGTCTGGCTGATGTTGTGTTTCTGGCTGGGATCAAAGAACGCCGACCGCCCATCCTTTTTGTTGAACAACGACAAATGAATATGACCGCTCTGCCCCGGATAATCCGGTGACCACTTGGCCATAAAAGTGGCCATCAGTTCATTTCGCTGTGCCAGCACTTTCATAAACGTTTTAAACAGTGCGGCTTTGTCTGCGGCGTTTTCAGCAGTGTCAACGGCAATGGCAGCTTCGACCACGCCCGGTCCGGTTTCTGTATGAATGCCTTCGATGGGAAAGTCCATTACTTCGGCCATTTCCAGTATCTGGTGATAAAGATCGGAATGCACCGAGTTTCTTATCATCGAATAACCAAACCAGTCAGGCGTCAATGGTTTGAGGTTTCGAAAACCTTTTTCCCGAACCGATTCCGGTGTCTCCTGGAACATAAAAAACTCATATTCCAGCGCCGCACGGGCATCAAAACCCATATCGGCTGCTTTTTCTATCACCCTTCTCAATGTCCCGCGCGGACAGAGCGCTTCTGACTGCCCCTTGAACTCTGCGATGAACAATAGCATGCCATTTTCAAATGGGATCTCCCGGCAGGAATGGGGCAAGATGCGGACGGGAGCATCAGGGTATCCGGTATGCCAGCCTGTGTATTTTACATTGTCATAGAGCTGGTCTTTACTGTCCCAGCCAAGGATCACATCACAAAAGGCAAAGCCGCTTTCCAGAGCTGAAAAAAACTTGGCCTTGCTCATGTATTTGCCAAGCATGATCCCGTCATTATCGAAAAGACCGACCTTAACGTGCGAGAGTCCCCTCTCTTCAACAATCTTTTTGGCATCATCAATGGTTCTGACATCTCTGGGGTTGTGCATATTTGATACTCGTTTTTCTCAGGCTTTTCAGGAGTCAGGCACCGGAAAGGTGCCCAACCAATCAGCTCAGCTCAGACTCAGCTTTGGTAATAGCTTCGAATTCTTCTTCTGGCGCTTTAGCCACCAGGTGTTGTCGGCTATATAAACCGAAATAAGCCACCATGACAGCGTAGAAAACCGCAGACCAGAAAGCAGCTTCCCTGCTCACCAGAAAGGTAGAGATAAAGGCAATAATGGCAAGAGCAAAAGCGATACCTGACGTTATGATGCCGCCCGGCGTCTTATAAGGACGTTCCAGCTCTGGCTCTTTAACTCGCAGGATAATATGAGACAGCGTCATCATGGCGTAGGAGATAGTGGCACCAAAAACGGCCATAGTGATCATCAGATCACCTTCTCCGGTCAATGACAGCAGGAAGCCAATGATTCCCGGAATAACCAGGGCCATTGCAGGCACTTTTCGCTGACCGGTTTTTGATAAAAAGCGAGGTAAATAGCCGGCTCTGGACAAAGCAAATACCTGTCGGGAATAAGCATAAATGATAGAAAAGAAGGAGGCGATCAGACCGGCAAGCCCAACAAAGTTTACAAAGGTCGCCATGTAAGAACCTTTACCATAGACCTGTTGCAAAGCCCCTACCAGTGGAGCAGCATGATCCTTCATGTATTCAGCGCCTACTGCGCCGGGGGCCAGAACCAGCACCAGCCCTCCAAACAACAACAATAGGGCCATGGCGGTGATAATCCCTCTGGGCATATCCCTCTTGGGATCAGTGGCTTCTTCCGCCGCCAGGGGAACACCCTCTACCGCCAAAAACAGCCACATGGCAAATGGGATGGCAGCCCAGATACCGATATAACCTTCGGGCAGGAAAGTTGAAGCGCCGTTAGCTTCTGCATTGACGGCGATATCAAACAGGTTGTCGACGTTGAAGGCAGGAATCATTCCCAGGATAAACACGACTATGGCTAAACATGCCAGACCGGTAATCACCATCATGATTTTCAGAGCTTCTCCAGCCCCCAAAAGGTGCAAACCAATAAAGGCAGCATAGAAGGCACCGTAAACCAGGGGCCCATCCCAACCAAAAAGTTCGTTCACATATCCGCCTATAAAAACAGCTATCGCCGCAGGCGCGATCGCATATTCAAGAAGTATGGCGGTGCCTGTCAGATACCCTCCCCAGGGACCCATTGCCCGACGGGCATAGGAGTAGCCGCCACCTGCAGTAGGTAATGAAGAAGACAGCTCAGCCAACGGTAACTTTCAAGGTAGATGTCGCCTCAACTTATGCAGCTAAATCACAATGCTGCTGATTCTCTGATCGCTCAGGGTTAAGCCACACCTCTACCGGTAATTGCCAGTTTCTGGTTTCACGGCTTCCCCATCGCTCAGGGTGTTGCTCTTTTGCTTTACGGTAAACTCTTTCACGATTCAGAACCCTTTTCTGAGCCTTCCCTGTATGTCTGTCGTAGGGGGTCTGGAACTTGATGCCACTGTGCTTATGCTCCATGTTGTACCAGTTTACGAACCCGTACACCCACTTTCTGGCTGACTCCAGACTGGAGAAGTGATTCGGATACCCGGGACGATATTTCATGGTTCTGAAGCCTGACTCTGAGTATGAGTTATCGTTACTTACGCGCGGCCTGCTGAACGATGTCTGTACTCCTAGCTGCTGAAGAGTACTCAGCATGGTCGCCCCTTTCATTGGGCTGCCATTATCGGAGTGCAGAACCAGTGGTTGCTCCTGAAGGCTGATTTTATTCTGCATGAAAGCTTTGCGGATCATCTGAGCAGCCAGATCAGAGGACTCCCTCTCATGGACTTCCCAGGTCACAATCATGCGGCTATAGACGTCCAGAACCAAATAGAGATAATAATATTTACCCCTGATCGGCGACCCCAAAAATGTTATATCCCACGACCAGAGCTGATTCGGAGCCGTAGCCCGATGCGATGTCGGCTTCCGCTTTGCGGGCTTCTGACTGCGACCGCGATGATGCTGTTGATTATGGGCCTTCAGCACTCGATAAAAGCTTGACTCAGAAGCCATATAAACACCTTCGTCGGCCAGTGTCGGTACAATTTGGCATGGCGACTTACTTTTGAATCGCTCGCTGTTACAGACTTTCAGAATCTCGTTTTGCTCACTCTTGGTTAGTTGGTTGGCAGGCATTGTCCGGTCTGCGTATTGACGCTGATCTTCCCGCACCTGTTCTACATCTTTTTGCCAGCGCTGAACCGTGCGTATCGACAGGTTGAGCGCAGCACAGGCTTTCACTTTACGTGCACCCTGTGAAACAGCTTCCTGGATTAAAGCAACGGCTTCCTTGCGATCAGGGAGAGGAATCAATCGTCCTCGCGCTCCCCCCAGATCGCGTTTGCCTTTTTTGTTAGAACCAACAGTGCTGCGGTTTCAGCAAGTGCCTTGTCTTTGCGTTTGAGTTCTTTTTCCAGTTTCTGGATGCGCTTCTTGTCATCTCGTCTGGCAGCGGCCTGTACCTGACGGGATTCAGCAGGCTTTGTGCTGCCTGCGATAAAATCAGCTTTCCACTGCTGCAAGTCTTCGTAGTAGAGACCCTTCTTACGACAGTATTCGGATAGCTCTGTTGTGTTCATGTTGGCGGTTTCCATCAGAACCGCGAACTTGTTTTCAGCACTCCACTGCTGAGGATTCTTACCATCACCGGGCACGGCTACACCTTGCGCTTTTGCCTGTTTGCGCCAAGTATACAGGGTTGCATCATTAATGCCGGTTTCTCTTTTAAGCTGAGCCACGGAAACATTATTTGGCGGCATCATCTTCTGGATAATGGACTCTTTCATTTCTTTGGAGTAGCGAGTCATAACAGCCTCTTTTTGTATGCTCTCAATTATTGAGAGTCATGAATCAAAAGAGGCGACATCTATCCTGACATAGGGGGCCAATGACAGCACCATAGAGGTATACATAATAGCCATGACAAGGGTGGCCAGGAGCATGCCACCAAAACCGCCCTGTTCCAGCCCGAAGTTCCAACCGGCAAAATCTCCGGAAATAACGTAGGAAACCCCGAGTCCAGCCAGAACCAGCCAGCCCGCTGCTCCTTTCTTAAGCTGTCTCTGCTTCAGATAATCATCAGAAACCTGCTCATATTCAACGGAACGGGTTGTTGGAAGCGAACTCGTGTCGAGCATGTGTAGTACCTTTTCTTAAAGCCATCCTGTTAGCTCACTTATGCTATTAATACCCCAGATAGCATAGTGAGAAAGTTCAGATGCTGTTAAGCAACTATCAGGCCAGAAACTCTTAACGTATCCCCGGGATGATCCACTTCCTGTCATAACCCGTAACAGAGTTATAACTTAAAAATATGACTGAAGGTGTAATTGAGACTATGAAAATCCAGCACAATCAGAGCCAGCATTCATTAACATATTTCGGGGGTGGGCTGGATTTCCAGCTCGTACTGCTATGAGTCGAACACTGGTCTGGTTCAGAAGCGATCTGAGAGTAAGTGACAACCCTGCTCTATACCACAGCGCAGACAAAAATGAAGTTATAGCTGTCTATTGTCTGTGCCCGGATCAGTGGCAGGAGCACAATGACAGTCCGAACAAGCTCTGGTTCTGGATGCAGAATCTCAAACAGCTGGAACAGTCTCTTAATAGACTCAACATTCCATTGATAGTCATCCAGTCTCTCCGCTTTGAACACTGTGCCCAACAACTGTTGCAGATGGCCCGGCAGCTACAGTGCGATGGCATAAGCTTTAATAACGAACATGGGCTCAATGAAGAAAACAGGGACAAGGCTGTAGAGCAAACATTTATCGGGCAACAGCTAGAGTGCCTGCGCTTTTCTGACCAGACCCTGATCCCCCCCGGTCAACTGTTGAATGGCAGCGGTGATTATTTCAAAGTTTTCACGCCCTTTAAAAAAGCCCTCTATCGAACCCTTAACCCGCATCAGATTCAGCCACTGGCTGCGCCTGAAAAACAAAAGCCCTTGAAGCTGCCTGAAGTTGAGACAGTCGACTATCAAAATCTGTTTACGCCCGTAGAAGGTCTGCAAAAACTCTGGCCCGCTGGTGAGGAGGAAGCAGCAAACCGGCTCAAAGCATTTATTGAGTCTCACGGTGAAGGTTATAAAAAGTTCCGGGATTTTCCGGGTATTGATGCCACCAGCACCCTTTCACCCTATCTGGTTTCAGGAACAGTCTCCCTCAGACAGTGTTTTTATGCTGCCCTTCAAGCCAACAATGGCGAAATGGATTCAGGAAGTGATGGCCTGCAATGCTGGATGAGTGAGTTAATCTGGCGGGAGTTTTACAAACATATTTTGCATGGATTCCCCAGACTCTCCAGAGGCAGGGCATTCATTACGGAAACCGAACATCTGCCCTGGAATCAGGATAAACAGGCATTCAATGCCTGGTGCAAAGGTGAGACCGGTTTTCCATTGGTCGATGCAGCCATGAAGCAATTGCTGAGTACCGGCTGGATGCACAACCGTCTGAGAATGGTCACGGCCATGTTCCTGACCAAAAATCTGATGATTGACTGGCGCCTCGGGGAAACTTTCTTTATGCAGCATCTGATCGATGGTGATCTGTCTGCCAACAACGGTGGCTGGCAATGGTCTGCCAGCACTGGCACCGATGCGGCCCCCTATTTCAGAATGTTTAACCCTGTCAGTCAGTCCGAGAAATTTGATTCACAAGGTCAGTTTATTCGCCACTGGCTACCCCAGCTGGACAAACTCAGTGGTAAGGAGATTCACGCCCCCTGGCAAAAAGATACTCATGAGATTGACTACCCAGCACCGATTGTTGACCTCAAAGCATCCAGAGCAAAAGTACTCTCTGCTTTCAAGGCGCTGAAGCAGCCATAAGAATTTCAGTAGGGCGAGTCAGCTTTTTTTGTTGGATTTGAGCGACGATTAGTACACCTGTCTGAGCAATTCTTCAGGTCAATTTTGCCTGATAACTCATGCTGCTTATAACGCCTCTGAATTTGCGGGTTATGACGGTCGACTACTAGACTACGAGATTATGGTCTTTTGAGGATAATCATGACTGATGTCAAAACTGCTTCATCCATATTGCCTCTCTGGAAACGGTGCCTGATTACCCTTGCAGTGATGTTGGTGGCAAGTTTTTTAATCGGTTTATTGTTTCGTAGTATATTCGGTTTTTCCCTGCCCGATTATATGTCCGGGGTGGTCGGTGGTTTCTCAGCGATATTGATCTGGGAGTTTCTCAAGTAAGTGTAACCCGGGCTTTTGTTATTACCGGTGTAGTATCGTTGGCTTTGTACGTATGCGGTATTATATTAGCCTTCCATACTGACATTTATACCCGGACCTCACAGGGAGCTTACAAAAGAAAAGATGGCCGTTCTTTCTGGAGCCCGGTTCGAACTTCCTCACAGTCCGACAGGCTCCCGGGGATTTGCCTTAAAAATAAGTTACATTGAAAGCAAAGGGATAAAAGAAGGAAGTGTTAAATGGCCATTGTCTCCATTCCAGAACCTGAAAAAGAGATCAAACTCGGCATCAGCGCCTGCCTGATGGGTCAAAAAGTCCGATACGATGGTGGACACAAGCGCTCTTCATTCTGCATGAATACCCTGAGCCAGTACTTCCACTTCGAGCCAGTCTGCCCCGAAGTGGCCATTGGACTCGGCACCCCCAGAGAGCCCATTCGTCTGGTTGGGGATATCCAACAGGTTCGGGTTGTGGGTACAGACCATCCGGATGTCGACGTTACCGATCAGCTGACGGATTATGGCTACAAGAAAGCCAGAGAATTAACCGATATCAGTGGCTACATCCTGATGCAAAAATCCCCCAGCTGCGGTATGGAAAGGGTCAAGGTGTACCATGAAAACGGCTGCCCTTCCGGCGTCAGTTCAGCCGGTGCCTATGCCAGGGCTCTGATGGAAGCGCAACCTCTACTGCCGGTAGAGGAGGAAGGCCGACTCCATGATCCCGTTTTAAGGGAAAATTTCTTCACCCGGGTCTATGCCTACCACCGCTGGCACAACGAAGTGCTGAACAACCCCAGTCATGCCGCTGTGGTCCATTTCCACTCTACCCACAAATATATGATCATGGCTCACAACCCCAGTGATTATACGGCTCTGGGAAAACTGGTTGCCAAAGGTGGCAAGCTGGAACTGGAATCTTTGCTGGCACAATACTTCGAAGAATTCATGAACACCCTGAAAAAAAGAGCTAACCGCAAGTCCCACACCAATACCATGTTGCACATTCTGGGGTATGTGAAAAAGACCGTGGATACCAAAGAGCGAAACCAGTTTCTCAAGCTGGTCGAGGAGTACCGCCAGGGTATATTGCCATTAGTGGTTCCAATGACCATGCTCCGTCATTTCATTGAAAATCATGGTAACGATTACATCCAGGAACAAACCTATCTTAACCCTCATCCTGATCAATTAGGACTCAGGAATCAGATCTGAATTCTGTCGCTCCACAGTAAAAGCCAGGCACAAGTGTCTGGCGCTGAGCAACGAACGGTGAAACAGAAACCTTCTTGAGCGGTCAAGAATCCCCTCCCAATAGAGGCTGTCGCAAAACTCTCTCCTCATTCTCGTCATTCCCGCGAAGGAGGGTGTCGCAAAACTCTAAATCGGGTAGGACTGGTCTTTCAACTCGTTCCCACGCTCTGCGTGGGTGTCGCAAAACCCTCTCCAGCGAGGGAACGAGTTGACTCCCGTCATTCCCGACTTCATTCTCGTCATTCCCGGCTTCATTCTCGTCATTCCCGCGAAGGCGGGAATCCACACTGACTCACCACCAGAACCATACTGCCCGGCGCCCCCCTGGCCTTGTCATACCCGAGAAGGCAGAGACCCACTGTTGGCCCTGGATTCCCGCCTTCGCGGGAATGACGACCTCAGAGCATGGGAACGAACTGGTGGAGTTTTGCGACACCCTCAATAGCGCTAACAGTCACAAAATCACTAATCGGATACTTCACATCTTGCACACCGCACAGCAATGGCCTCTTTCTAAATAACCCCTTCAAACTACTTCTCTGATATCGGAAAAGACAGGAACTTTTCCGGTTCCCCGTACTCTAACTATTACAGTCCACAGAAGTGACAGATAAAAAAAATCAAGAAGTAAAAGGAGTTTTGAATGCGATTCTTTTTCCCTGGATTCATTCTATTACTAATGAATCAAATGGCTTTCTGCTCAGAATTATTACAACCCTCTTATCCTGATCTGGTGTCTCACCAGCCACATCAGATATTGCATAACTCTCAGTGGCTGGTAATGCCTGTCATGAGCGGAATTGCAGGTGGCATAGCTGCGAGCAATTCGCCTGACCAAACCCCTTATACCGTGAGTGCAGGCGTTATTTCCGGTGTCGCCCTATCCGGCCTGGATTTACTTTACAATCACTTCAATACATCTGCCTCCTATTATATGAGTGCCGGTGTCATGGGAGCCGCTACCATGAGCAATACTCCCATGCCCAGCTTTATTAATTACCTTTGTGGTTTTGTCGGTGGCGCACTGACTGCTTCAGGCCAGTTTAACTTCCTTGAAAAGTACGTCAGCGCACCCGCAAAGGGAGCCATCAACGGCGCCATCCTGGGAGGAATGCCGGGAGCGGCTGCAGGAGCGGCTCTCGGTGCAGTCGATGAAGTGATGGCAGCCTGTAATCTTACGGACACCGAGCCCTTATCCACAACATTATCCGCTGTCACCCAGCTAAAAGTAATGACGCCCTTTTTCTCATCGGCTCTGGGCCGACTGCCACTGATTGGCAGCTCCTACAGCTCTGCGGTGTCTCAACTCAATGTTCCTTATTTAATGGAAAGTGCCGGCACTGTCTGGAGTGGAACCTGCCTGTTTACCTCACTTTCAGAAGACGAGCGCTCCCTTTCTTATCTGTGTATCACTCTGAAACCCTCCAGTCGCGAGAATGACAAATCCAATTTGGAAGTCGTTTCTGAAATGGATCAGATCCTGAATGAAATTATGGATCACCAGACCATCCAGAGACTCTCACACATGCAGGCTCTTGCCATAGCAGGCTCTCAACTAATGAGCTCCAGACTGACCAAAATACACTCTTCCCGGGCCCAGTCTCTTCATGCAAGTCTGTCAAACTTTAATCCAAGGTTCGGTCTAAAACCTGAAGAGGCTTTATCCGGTTATGTTGAAGCCGGTCTGTCAGTGGGCTATTTCTGCCTGCCTTACGTAGGACACTGGTTGATGGATTCGGTGATAGAAAGCTACTACAGAATTCTGATGACGCAAGCTGCAGAAGATGAACTGGAGAGTCTCTTTTTCGATGACCAGAATTTTATAAGACTGAACCTGGATAAAAATCTCGACACCCTGATTGCCGGAATGGATGTCAGTATCCACAACATCGTCAATGCCGGTAGCTCACTGAAGCGTTCGCTGGCCCGTGCTTATATCGGTGGTTTTTATGACCTCTCTTTTATTGTCAAAAGCGGCGCTGCCGATATGCTGGTGTTCATGGATATCTATAGCAAAATGACTGAGTCCGTGACCCTGAGCCTTAACCAGGGAGCCCTGGATCTGGAAACCAAAAGGCATTCCCTGAGCACTAAACTCGACTTATTGAAAAAAGACTTCAACACCAATGCACGAACCATTGGCAGCGGTGCCAAAAAGGATTTTATGGTCGAAAAGTATTCTGAGCTGCTGCTGGCAGTTCGTGAAACAGAAGCCAGCCAGTCTCAGGCAGGGCTGATTTCGGGCAGCTGGAGCATAGCAAAAGGCCTTGTCGACTTCGTCGCCAAAAGCCTTTTTATTGCCAAAAAGATGAGCACTGGGGAAGTTGCATACGACGATTATCAGGCCCTTCTTTTCGCCTCTGACAGTGTCTCCGACGCCTTCTCATGGCACGCTAATAACGTCGAATACCTGCTCAGCTTCGATAAAGCGCTCTATAGCATTTACTCACTGGGAGCAGAAATAAACGATCCCCCGGCGGAACTTTGGAAACAACCTGACTATCGGGCAAAAAAAGGGGATGAGGTCGCCATTCGTCTGGACGCCTTCTCCATGGGGCATCCTGAAGGAGTGCTGATGACCGATCAGGCATTGACCATTCCCAAGGGCTATTATGCGGTTTCCGGTGCTTCTGGCAGTGGCAAGAGCAGCCTGCTTTCAAAGATCAGAAGAGAAGCCGGCAATGGTATCTGGGCAACGGGTAATGTGACCTACACCACTGCCAATGGCGAGTTGCCTGAAGTCTTCCATGCCGAGCAGTTAACCTACATTCCTCCCAACACAACCCTGAGAGAACTCGTCACGTTAAGATTGGAAACCGACTCAAACGACCCGCATCCTCAAAAGCCAGAATACAGAGGCGACCTGACAGACAGAGAGTTAATCAACATGTTGCAGGAGATCGATTTCTACCCTGAAGATCAATGGCACCTTCTGGAAGCACAGCTTCGCGACGAACGTAACTGGAAAGATCAGCTCAGTGGTGGCCAGATTAAAAAACTGGCGCTGCTCTCGGTGATTAACCGGCGCCCTGAAGTAGCCATACTGGACGAAATTTTCGCCGGGATGGATCAGGCATCGGTGCAACGGGCGCAGTGGATGTTAAAAAAATATCTGCCTGACAGCCTGCTGCTGATCGTCGACCACAATGCAGCCCATAATAACCACGATGGATTTTTTTCGGGCAGAATCCACCTTGAAGACAGCCAGGTCAATCTCTGGGAGATGGAAAGTGAACAGTAATGTTCTTTATTTATAAGCGACAATGACCATATCGTATTTTGGAATGGGAATGTCTTCACCGGTTTTCACATCCTTAAGCCACACTTTTCCACGAATCCGGTGCTCTAAAATCCATTCATTATCAAAAAACTTAGCTACATGAACTTTAAAACCAACCTCGTTCAGCATAAAAATAAGATCACGGGGATCAATGAATCCGTAATGTTCTTTAATTTCTGCATGCCAGTCTTCCGTATAGTCCTTTCTGAACATGTAATCATAAGCTGATGCCATATCCGTCTCGACGGATTCATAATCTTTGGTACTCTCATACGAACCAATTGGCACATGCCGGTTAAGTTGCCAGAAGCCGAGTGCAAATTCAGCGAAACAATGTCGCTCCTTTACATCAGATTTTGCGTGATAAAAACGAACTTGCCTCGTACCATCTTCAGGTCGGGCAAAATCTTTGATAATGATTCTCCCCCCTTTCTTAAGCGTCTCATAGGCAAGCTCTAAAGCATTTTTAACAGCGTCGAGAGAATCTTCGTTGTAGGAATAGATCTCATGAAGGACCGCAGCCATTATCACTGCGTCAGCATTCACTCCATAAGGTTTATTGCTACTGCCCTGCTCAAAATGAAGATTTTCTATTGCGCTGTATCGACTTTGGGCATGGGCTATCATCGGAGGCTGAATATCGATCCCCTGAACCATTAATCCGGGATTTCCCCTGGCAATGGCTGCGGCCACAGCTCCAGTGCCAGATCCTACATCAATAATAAATGCCCCGTCGTATAATGGCAGATGGGGTAACAGCCGGGACAGTTTGTGTTGTAAAGCAGCATCCATCTGATTGGTGTAAAGGTCGAAATTACGATGCTCGGCAGCCGCCCCCATTAAACTGGATTCATATTGTCCGGCTGAAAAATTAACTGCTGAAACATTAACTAAAGGTGCTAATGCCAGCCATAGAGTCAGGGCAAAGCAAAAAGTCCTCAAAAACATCGCAAGCTCTCACTGATCTGAAGAATATTCAAGTGTCTGAATTCAGATCCTTATGTTTAGTCGCTTTTTGGAAAAAAGACAGTTATTTTATTTTCCCATTGATGGCGATAAATCCGGTTTATCAGCCTCTGTAGCAGCCGGGGCAGACAAATCATCCAGCTGACCATGGTCTAGGAGCCTGACCGAGAATAGCGCCCGTCGCGAGGACGGCAGAAAATTGAGGATGAAAATTCGGTTTTGTAAGGAGAATAGCGAGCTATTTGACGAACAAAAGCGGATTTTCAGACCAATTTGCTGCCGCCGCAGTAGGGCAGTCTATTCTCGGTCAGGCTCCTAGATGCTCGTCTCTCCCAACTTCACACTTCTCGGCAGTGGCAACATTTCTCATGATTAGAGAAGACTGCTATTGTCTCAAAGCCGTTTTATTCGCTATTATTTCCCGCTATGAAATCACTCTCATCAGCCACTCCACCGGCCTCTCAGGCGGCAAGTCCTGAAAGGCTTCAGTCGGCATCTGATATTGCCCTCTGTTGCGGCAACTTTCCGGGCTGCCTGACATTCACATGGCGACGATGCCAAGGCTGAAAGGTTGCTTTTCAGTCACCATCACTTTCGACATCCTGCTTTTTTGCAGAACAAGGCTGCCGCTGACCAGAAAGGTCAACAAGCTCTTTGTTAGAGATGCCCATAGCGATAGAAAGATATTTTGAAAAACCATCAACAATGAGACGCAGACAGTGCAAAATATTTTTCCCGATGCGCAGCCATGAGCAAAAAAAATCATCGTACACTCGTTTCAGACCAAGGAATTTTTTCCATGAATATTGTTAAACTGCTTGAAGACAGAGTCATCAGAGCACTGATCGCCGCCGGAGCCCCGGAGGACACTCCTGCGATGGTTCGTCAGAGCGCACGGGCCAACTTTGGTGACTATCAGTGCAATGCAGTGATGGCAGCAGCAAAGAAAATGGGACTCAAGCCTAGAGATCTGGCCCAAAAAGTGGAAGAAAATCTGGATCTGGAAGGTATTGCTGAAAAAACGGAAATCGCCGGCCCCGGCTTTATTAATATCTATCTCAAGCCAGAATGGCTCGCTGCCAGATTGCAGGAAGCAGTAAAAGACGATCGTTACGGTGTAGCCTCTGTCAGCAACCCGGAAACCGTGATTGTCGATTACTCTGCGCCCAATGTTGCCAAAGAAATGCACATTGGCCACATTCGCTCCACCATCATTGGTGATGCCACCGCTCGTACCCTGGAATTTCTGGGCCACAAGGTCATTCGCCAGAACCACCTGGGCGACTGGGGAACTCAGTTCGGCATGCTGATTGCTCACCTCGAAGAGCTGGAGCAGGACAGCCAGGAAGCCCAGGCTATGGAGCTTGCAGACATGGAAGCCTTCTACAAGACGGCTAAAAAACGTTTTGACGACGACGAAGCCTTTGCCGCCAGAGCCCGTAAGTATGTTGTCGAATTACAGTCTGGCGATGAGCACTGCCTGAAACTCTGGAAAAAGCTGGTTGATATCACTCTGTCTCACAACCAGGAAGTCTACGAGCGACTGAATGTTTCCCTGACGCCATCTGATGTTATGGGTGAGAGCGCCTACAACGACAGCCTGCCTGCCATTATTAATGCACTGGACAGCAAAGGCCTGTTGAGTGAAGACCAGGGTGCAAAAGTGGTCTTTCTGGATGAATTCAGGAATAAAGACGGCGACCCCATGGGTGTCATCGTCGAAAAGTCTGGCGGCGGCTTTCTCTATTCTACAACCGATCTGGCAGCATTGCGGCACCGGACCCACGCCCTGAATGCCGACCGTGTTCTTTACTATGTTGATGCTCGTCAGGGACAACACTTTGACCAGATCTTCACCATTGCCCGCAAAGTCGGCTTTGTCAATGAAGATACCCGCACAGAACATCATGCATTCGGTATGATGCTGGGCAAGGATGGCAAACCTTTCAAAACCCGTGCCGGTACTACCATCAAACTGGTAGATCTGCTGGACGAAGCTGAAGAGCGTGCAGCCAGACTGATTGCCAGCAAAGCCTCTGATCTCAACGAAGAACAAAAGTTTAAGGTCATTAAAGCTATTGCCATGGGCTCGGTGAAATACGCTGACCTGTCCAAAAACCGCACCAGCGACTACGTTTTCGACTGGGACACCATGCTGGCTTTCGAGGGCAACACTGCGCCTTATCTGCTCTATGCCTACACCCGTATTAAGAGCATCTTCCGCAGGGCCGGAGTTTCTGAATCCGACCTCACCGGTAACATCCTGATTGAAGAGCCTTCCGAGAGAGACCTGGCGCTGAAGCTCAACCAATTCAGCGAAACCATTGAACAGACTGCCCGTGAAGGAACACCTCACGTACTTTGCGGCTACCTCTATGACCTCTCTGGTGCCTTCATGGGCTTTTATGAAAACTGCCCGGTTAACAAAGAAGGCGTCAGCGAACCCGTTAAAAACAGTCGCCTGCAACTCTGTGCCCTGACGGCCCACATCCTCAAGAAAGGCCTTGACCTGCTGGGCATTGAAACCGTTGAACAGATGTAATCCTGTTTAACCCGGAAAATGCCGACTTTAATGTCGGCGTTTTCTGTTTCAGGCAATTCCCCCCTGTCCGGGCAAAAACTCACCAGCCGAAGCCTGCGCCCAGTGGTTGCTGTAGCCAACCGTATCGTCGCGATTCAACAGGCATCCTGTTTCCAGAACCGGGTAGATGGTTGCGTAAGAAGCTTCTGTCTGATCGGCGAGACGTCGGAAGATATGCCTTGCACTCAGCTGTTCAGGACTGTCCAGCCCCATAGCTCCAACGATATCGAGAAAACTAGCCACCGTCACACGGTGATAATTTGCCACCCTGATCTGTTTTTCAGCAATGTTGACAGCTCTGCCTCTGACCGGGTCCTGAGTGGTCACTCCGGTCGGGCAGTGATTGGTATTGCACTTCAATGCCTGAATACATCCCACAGCAAACATCATGGCTCTGGCCGAGTTACATAGGTCAGCACCCAAAGCAATCTTTGTCACCATATCAAAGCCCGACGCTACCTTGCCGCTGGCAATGACCTTTACTTTCTCTCTCAGACCTGCACCTGTCAGGCAGTTGTGCGCAAAGACCAGGGCTTCATTCAACGGCATTCCCAGCCGGTCCGTGTACTCCACCGGGGCTGCACCTGTGCCCCCCTCTGCGCCATCAACCGTAATAAAATCCGGAGCCAAACCGGTTTCCAGTATGGCTTTACAGATCCCCATAAACTCCACTTTGTTGCCCAGACAGAGCTTAAAGCCCACCGGCTTATTGGCAATCCCCCTGAGATGATCAATAAATAAAATCAGCTCTTTAGGCGTTGAAAAAGCCGAATGAGCAGGTGGAGAAATGACGGTCACTCCCTCAGGGACTCCTCTGGCCTCAGCAATTTCTTTCGAGACTTTAACAGCAGGTAGTACGCCACCATGGGATGGTTTGGCTCCCTGGGATAATTTGACTTCAACCATCTTCACGGTTTCATGCTTTACTTTTTCAGCAAAGCTTTTTTCGTCGAAACCACCTTCTTGTGTTCGACAACCAAAGTAACCTGTGCCGATCTGCCAGACCAGATCCCCTCCCTCTGCCAGATGGTGTCGGCTTAACCCGCCTTCTCCCGTGTTGTGAGCGAAGCCTCCTCTGCGAGCGCCCGCATTCATTGCTCTGATGGCATTGGCACTCAGGGCACCAAAGCTCATGCCGGAAATATTCAACCTTGACGCCAGATAAGGTTGTGAGCAGGAATGTTCACCGATCAGTATTCTTCCATGGCTGGCATCTACCTCTTTGGGTGTCAGGGAATGATTGGCCCGGTGGTAACCGCAATCGGTCAGTTCAAACTGGGTGCCAAAAGGTTGAGTATCAGACACACCCTTGGCTCTTGAATACACCATGTTTCGTATTTCACGATTAAAAGGTTTGCCGCTCTGGTTTGACTCAATAAAGTACTGATGAATCTCGGGACTGATAAACTCCAGCGCATAGCGCATATGACCAATGACAGGATAATTTTTCAAAACGTTATGATTGGTGCAGGTCAGATCAAGAACCCCGACCAGAGTGTAAGGCACCAGAAAAACAAACAACCAAAGTATCCCGGGCCAGAAAAACGACAGAAGCAAGGTGATCAGCGTTCCGCCAATGGCAATCCAGAAAAACAGTTTACGAGCCATTTCTCCACCTTTTTCAGCGAGAAAGTCCAGATAGCTGGATCTGATGCTCTTGAGTCTTGATGATAAAACGGTCTTTGGCAATGCTCCTTCTTTTGCCCCCCCACAAAGACGTCTGAGCCTTGGGACTTCATTTTGATTCCCTTCTGCTTTTTGCCTACAGTGGTAAGGCAATGGAGGTATTTTATGGAAAATCTTTACGAAACCGATTACACCCAATGGCTTGGCCAGCAACGGGAACTTCTGGCCAAGGGGCAATTTGATCAGCTTGACATCCCTAATCTTTTGGAGGCGATGGATATACAGATGGGCAATATTGCCGACGAGTTAGGTTCCCACTTGATCATATTGCTGGTGCATCTTCTCAAGTACGACTATCAGAAACGGGTACTGAAAGACCCTTGGGTCAAAGATAAAGTGATCCATACCTGGATGCCAAGCATCAATAATTCAAGAACACAAATTGGACGCCACATACAGAAAAATCCCTGCCTGCAACCCAAAGTTAATGACCTGCTGGCCGAGGTTTATCCACATGCCAAAAATGATGCCATCAAACAAATGAACAAGTACATTCGCTCTGAGGCCAGTCGCCTGAACAAGGACAGCTTCCCCGAACAATGCCCATGGCCGTTTGAGCAGATCACAGATGACGACTGGCTGCCGGGAGATTAACCCTTCTGGCGTTTTTCCATCGAATAATACATCAGACTTCGAGATTGAAAGTAACCGGCCCATCATTCAACAGGGAGACTTTCATGTCGGCTCCAAAACGCCCCGTTGCCACATCGTGATGAAGCGTGTGGGCACGCTCGACAAAATAGTCATACAGCTTTTCACCATGCTCAGGAGAAGCCCCGGAACTGAAGCTGGGACGGAGTCCTTTGCGTGTGCCGGCGACAAGCGTGAACTGTGAGACGACCAGCAACCCACCTCCAGTGTCTTTCAAACCCAGATTCATTTTTCCGTCCTGATCGCTGAAAACCCTGTATTTGAGCACTTTATCCAGTAACTTATCCGCTTTTGCCTGATCATCGTCCTTTTCTACGCCCAACAATAGCAATAGACCTTCTGCAATCTCGCCTACGGTTTCGCCATTCACTTTTACATTGGCAAACTGAACTCGCTGGATTAATCCACGCATGAGTTATCCTACTCCGGAAGTCTGTATAAAAGTTGGCCCCGGCTGATAGCCGGGGCCAGGAAGAAAATCACTGGAACCCATGTGAAATTAACTGAATTTAACCGCCAACTTATCGGTGGCAATCACCAGTGCATCCACAATGCCCGGCTCGGAGGACGAATGACCCGCCTCCCTGATCACCTGAAGCTCTGCTTCTGTCCAGTGATCAGCCAAAACCTGAGCGTTATCCAAAGGACAGATCATATCGTATCGACCATGAACAATAATGCCCGGAATCTGGTTAATGAATTTCATGTCACGAATAATCTGATGAGGTTCAATAAAGCTGTCATTCATGAAGTAATGGGCTTCAAGGCGGGATATGGCTTTTGCGTTGTGTGGCTCACTGCAAAACTCTTCAGCATCGGGACAGGGCTTCAAAGTGCTGATCCGGCCCTCCCATAACGCCCAGTGTTTGGCAGCATTCATCTGTGCCAGCTCATCATCACCGGTCAAGCGATTGTAATAAGCTTCCAGCATATTAGCTCGCTCACTTTCCGGAATAATTTCCTCGAAGTGCTTCCAGTGATCAGGAAACACTCTGCCGGCCCCCTGTTCAGTGTAGAGCCAGTCAAAGTCTTTCTGTCGGGACAGAAAAATCCCCCTGAGCACCATGGCCATAACCCTTTTAGGGTGGGCCTGAGCGTAGAGCAGAGAGAGGGTAGAGCCCCAGGAACCGCCAAAAAGAAGCCATTTTTCAATACCCAAATGCACCCGAATCTGCTCCATATCTGCGATCAGATTCTGGGTATTATTCCCTTCCAGCTCGGCATGGGGAAGCGACCGACCACAGCCTCGCTGATCAAAAAGGATGATTCTATATTTCTCGGGATCAAAGAATCGCCGCGACTTTTCTGAAGTACCCACCCCGGGCCCGCCGTGGACAAACAACACAGGAATACCATCAGGACTCCCGCACTCTTCCACATAAAGTTGATGAACGGTATCTACAGCCAGTTTGAAAACAGAGTATGGCTTTATAGCCGGGTAAAGCGTGCGCATGTTCCTTCCTTCAGAAGTCACTGAATCAAGCGAAGTCAGTCAGCTAAGCAAACAGAGCATCTGATCCACCTCTTGTCTCTGGAGACAGTCGAAAGCTTAAATCAGACAGGCTCCCAGCACTCTACAATACTCTTAAAAACCAAGGTTTTCCAAGCATTGTCATGGCTTCTGAGGAACTTTTACGCCTCTGGGCTATCCAAGTTTCATAGCTGATATGAAAGGCAGGGAGTGCTTATGTATAACGTTCAAACAGCGAGCAGTAGTCGATGAACAATCCATTTTTTCACAGGTCCATTGATCCATTGATCATAGCTTTGGCGTTCTCCACAGCCATGGGCTTTTGTCATGCCGCAGTGGTGGACCCCTTCCCGGTGAATAATTCTGAGGAGCTGAACAGTTACCTCTCAAGCCACAATTATCAAATGCCTGAAAGGTGTAACAAAAATGCAGATCAGGGAAGTTGCTGGGCCCGCTCCATCATGAGCCTTCTCAGTGAACAGGAACTCAGCCAACTCTACAGGCAATCGGAAGAATACCTCAACTACCCGGACGATCAGCCAATCAATGTGGCTGCTCTGCATCTCTACCTTGAAAGTCATAGTGCGGTCATACCCGAAGGTTCGACACCTGGTGTGCCTATCAACCATCTGAACACACAACTGGCCATTCTTCTTAAGAAAAGAATACTGACAATAACGCCGTTAGCGGATGGATCGATTGCTACTCAATTCTTCACAGGGTTTGAAGATGGCAGTTACGAAGTAGAAGAAAACATCATTTCATTGTCAGAAGAGCCAGAAACTCTTTTCTCGGCCTTAATCTCAGCGGATATAAGCCTTTTCCTGACACTCGGAGTTAATGACACTCCTGGTCATGTGCAGCCCATTGTCTTCAATCTGCAACCCCATCAGACAGCCAGGGCAGCTCTTGCTGAAGACTCGCTGAATGCAATGATCAACCGACCTGCCAGAACACTTGATATCTTCGCTGTCAGCAGCGGTGATATACCACCCTACTTTTTCTCTGCGCTCCAATTTGGCGTCAGAAATGTCCTCCACCAACCCAGTCACGAGGAGATGGAGCGCGAAATAAAAGAGGCTAGAAAAAGAAAATTCGCCAGAGAAAAAATGAAACAAGATGTCGAGCATTACAGAAACGAAGCCGCAAGCGAATATCGAAAAGGAGCCATGACTCGTTTTTGTGCAAGCTGTGCAAAAGGTGCCTTCAAACTGGGTATTCTTGGTGCTGCCTCCGCAGTCATCTACCAGAAATGGGAAACCGTCAAGGCTCATTTACAAGACTTCTGGAAAGAAGTTATTGCTCCAAACTTGCCAATGATGGCCCGTCTCGACGGCACAGGGGTGATAGGAAACTCTACAGATATGCCCAAGGAACTGGCCAGCTATATGGACACAATTCCGCAGAAAATTCTTGAAGCATGGAAATACTCCTCTTTCAAAGTGGACAGCTTCCTGAGATCCCGTTGGTCTGTCTCTCGCTGGACTCACTCTCATTGGTACAACGAGGCCATAGACCAACCCACTCAGGGCTTTGCAGATCAGATGCTAACCGCTGTCAATGCTATACGCTCTAAACCGCGGGTCTGTGGCAATACCGTCATGCGTGCAGTCGGACGTTTGCGCTGGAACTACTCTCTTGAAGCAGCCGCCTTCAAACACGCAACGGATATGGCCAATAAAGATTTTATGAGCCATGTAGGTTCAGATGGCAGTGAAATCAATCAACGAATTGAATCACAGGGTTATCGCTGGTCAGCCTATGCCGAAAATGTAGCCGTAGGCCCACACAACCTCGACGCCATACTCACCGGCTGGATGAGCAGTCCAGGGCATTGTAAAAATATCATGAACCCTAATGTCATCGAGATGGGAGTCAGCTTTGTAGAGAACCCCTCAGGCCGATACAGAATATACTGGGCCCAGGTTTTTGCTTCACCAGCATACTGACCGGGGAGCTGCCCCCGCCCCCGGTCAGAACAGCCAGTCAATTATTTGCTGCGGCTGGCGCGCTTGCGCTCATGCTCCTTCAGAAACTTCTTGCGCAGACGGATATTGTCAGGCGTAACTTCCACCAGCTCGTCATCGTCGATAAATTCCAGGGCCTGTTCCAGGCTATGCTGGATAGGCGGTGTCAGCTGAATGTTTTCGTCAGAGCCGGAAGCACGAACGTTCGTCAGCTGTTTACCCTTGGTCGGGTTAACCACCAGGTCATTGTCACGATTATGCAGACCAATGATCTGACCTTCATATACGTCAACGTTCGGATTCAGGAACAAACGACCACGATCCTGTAAGTTCCAGAGCGCATAACCCAGCACCTTACCATTCACCATAGAAACCAGAACACCGTTCTTGCGGTGAGACACTTCTCCGCCTTTGACGTCGCCATAGTGATCGAAAACGTTGGTCAGAATACCGCTACCGGAAGTCATGGTCAGAAACTGGGAACGGAAACCGATCAGACCACGGGCAGGCATAATGAACTCCAGGCGAACACGACCCTTGCCGTCTGGTACCATGTTGGTCAGTTCTGCCTTACGGTGGCCCATCTCTTCCATCAGAGAACCCTGATGTTCTTCCTCAACATCCACAACAACCTGTTCGTAAGGCTCCTGCAAAACGCCGTCAATCTCCTTGATGACAACCTCTGGACGAGAAACCCCCAGCTCAAAACCCTCACGGCGCATGGTTTCGATCAGAACCGACAGATGCAGTTCACCACGACCAGACACCTTGAACTTGTCAGCATCATCGCCCTGCTCAACACGCAGCGCTACGTTATGCAGCAGTTCACGATCCAGACGCTCTTTGATGTTACGGGAGGTCACATACTTGCCATCCTGACCTGCAAAAGGAGAATCATTGACCTGGAAGGTCATGCTCACGGTTGGCTCATCCACCGTCAGTGCTGGCAGCGCTTCAACGTGGTTTGGATCACACAGGGTGTCTGATATGTTCAGCTTGTCGATGCCCGTTACACAAACGATATCGCCAGCACGAGCCTCTTCCACGTCTACACGTTCCAGACCCAGGTGCCCCATGACCTTGAGAATCTTGGCATTGCGCTCATTGCCATCAGCACCAATCAAACGAATCGGAGTGGAAGGCTTGAGGACACCACGGGTGATACGACCAATACCGATAACTCCCAGGAAGCTGCTGTAGTCCAGGGCAGATATCTGCATCTGGAAGGGTGCATCGACATTCACCTTGGGAGAAGGGACATTATTGACGATCATTTCAAACAGTGGCGTCATATCTTGTGCCATGTTTTCAGGATCATCACCGGCAATACCGTTCAATGCAGAAGCGTAAATAACCGGAAAATCCAGCTGCTCTTCGGTAGCACCCAGACGATCAAACAGATCAAAGACTTCATCCATTACCCAGTCTGGACGAGCACCAGGACGGTCAATCTTGTTGATAACAACGATAGGGCGCAGACCCTGCTCAAAAGCTTTCTGGGTGACAAAGCGGGTCTGAGGCATAGGACCGTCAACCGCATCCACCAACAGCAGCACCGAATCCACCATGGACATAACACGTTCCACCTCACCACCGAAGTCGGCGTGTCCGGGTGTGTCCACAATATTAATGTGGTAGTCCTGCCAGTTGATGGCGGTGTTCTTGGCCAGGATGGTAATGCCCCTCTCCTTCTCCTGGTCATTGGAATCCATGATCCGTTCGGCACCCTGATCCTTTCGACCCAGAGTTCCGGACTGCTGAAGCAGTTTGTCAACCAGGGTGGTTTTACCATGGTCAACGTGTGCGATGATGGCAATATTGCGTAACTTTTCTATCACTGTCTTTCTCTCTTGAAATCTTTCAGGTTTGCTGCATTACAGCTTCGACCTTGTCCACATCCAAATCTGCCAGCCTGGCGTAGGTGGAACAAAATGTCTGATCCTTAATCAAATACTGAACATCCTGCTCATAACGAGCCAGATGGTGTAAATTCCTGAGCCTTAACGCTTCTTTCAGAGAACTCCGGCTAAAGCGCATATCGGCAATGTCTATCAGCCCAAGAGCACCGTCGGGCAACTTCAGAATATTACCCATGTGCAGGGAGCGAAAATAGACGCCCTGTTTATGCAAGTGCGCAATATATCGGGCTAATTGCTGGGCCAGAACTCTGGTTCCATCTTCATCCAGAGCAGGGAAAACCTGCCTGAGGGTCCGACCCGGCAATGGCCGATAATGAACAGCCGTGTTTTTATACCTTTCAAGACGGTAGCAGCTAATGATGTCAACCGTTTGAATGCCACGCGTCATAAGTTCGGAGGCATTTCTGGCAAACCGGACAGAATATGGCTTAAACCACGCCGAGCTGATAGTGCTTTTAACCCGAAACAGTTTCAGAAAAGTCTTATCTTTCAGCTTCAGAACCTTGTCGCCAAAATGGTCCTGCTCTATCACCTCAGCCCCTTCGATCAGGGTCTGATAAGCCGTGGAAGATAATCGCTGCATACCACTCATCTGTGTTGAATACTCATTATTTCCACAATAAAAAAAGGCGGCCAATCATACCTTAGACCGGAAAATTCATAAAGCCGCTTTGACACGGGTGTAGGCCGTATTGCTGCTCATGCTCAGTATTCACACACTCCCTGCTATGCAAAAAACTCAATGGGAGTGTGTCCTGGGCAGTAAAACCGACCTTTCAGGGTAACAACACTTCAGATCATTTTTTGTGACGTCACGCAAATGATCGAACCGGGTAAAGGAGGGCAACGCAGGGTAGAGCTTTGCTAAAAACGTCATTTTACGGTAAAACCCGTGGTTTTAGAGGCACTATCCATTGAGCCTGCAGCCAGATTCATCCAGAATAGGCCCCTCATTTTTAACTGATTACAGTGGCCATGTCGGAACACGCCAAGTCGGGAAGCCTGCAGATTTACCTGCGCCTTCTCAGCTATGTAAAGCCCTACTCGGGCTTTTTTGCCCTCAGTCTAATGGGCTATGTCATGTTTGCGCTCAGCCAGCCAGCTTTTGCCCGTTTGCTGGAATATTTTGTTGAAGCACTTGAAGGCAGCTTTGCCACTATTGACAGGGACCTTGGGAGTTTTCTTCCTGCCTCTATCATGACTTCGGTGGCCCTGATTCCCATCGTCATGTTGTCTATTGCCATATTCAGGGGGATTGGTTCCTTTCTGGGCAACTACTTCCTGGCCAAGGTGTCCTTATCGGTTGTGCACGACCTGCGCTGCCTGATGTTTAACCGAATGATTCAGTTGCCCAATAACTATTTTGACAACAACAATTCCGGACACCTGATTGCCAGAATCACCTACAACGTGGGTATGGTGACCTCGGCAGCTACCGATGCCGTCAAGGTTATTGTGCGGGAAGGCCTGACCGTTGTTTTTCTGTTCGGGTATCTGATCCTGACCAACTGGAAGCTCACCCTGGTATTCATCGGCGTTGCTCCCATCATTGCCCTGGTGGTCAGTACCGCCAGCAAACGTTTCCGTAAGCTGAGTTCGAAGATTCAGACATCCATGGGGGATCTGACCCACGTCAGTTCCGAATCGATCAATGGTTACCGGGTAGTCAGAGGCTTTGGTGGTGAGAGTTATGAAACCAGCCGCTTTTTTAATGCCAGTGATCGCAATACCCGTCAGGGGCTGAAAATGGTCAAGGCTTCCGCTGTCCATACGCCCACCCTGCAATTCTTGGTAAACACGGCCCTCGCCATCCTGTTCTTCCTCGTGCTGTGGCTAAAAGGAGATGCAACCACCGCTTCTCTGGTGAGTTTTGTCACGGCTGCGGCACTGCTGCCAAAGCCTATTCGTCAGCTGAGCGAAGTGAATGCCAACATCCAGAAAGGTATTGCCGCAGCAGAGAGCATTTTTGAAATGGCTGACCAGCCTTCCGAACCTGATAACGGCACCTTTGAAAAGGAAACAGTTGAAGGCAAGCTGGAGTTTCGAAACCTGTTTTTCAAATATCAGAATACTGACAAACCCGCCCTGAAGAATATTAACTTCACTGTTAATCCGGGTGAGACTATTGCTCTGGTGGGTCGCTCGGGATCGGGAAAAACCACACTGGCCAACCTGGTTCCCCGTTTTTATCCTCACGGGCAGGGTGAAATCCTTCTGGATGATACGCCCATTGATGATTACAGCCTGAAGAACCTTCGCAGTCATATTGCTCTGGTGGATCAGAATGTCACTCTGTTTAATGATACAGTGGCTCGCAACATAGCCTATGGAGACCTGCGCGACAAAGATGATTCTGACATTCACCTGGCTGCCGAAGCCGCCCATGCCAATGAATTTATCAAAAATATGGCTCAGGGCATGAACACGCTGGTTGGCGAAGATGGCGTACTGCTCTCGGGTGGCCAGCGTCAGCGTTTGGCCATAGCCAGGGCTATTCTGAAGGACGCTCCCATTCTAATTCTTGACGAAGCCACTTCGGCCCTGGATACCGAATCCGAGCGTCATATCCAGGCGGCCCTGGATGAAGTCATGAAGAATCGAACAACGCTGGTGATTGCTCATCGACTCTCCACCATTGAGAATGCCGACCGTATCATTGTGATGGATAAAGGCGAAATTGCAGAGAGCGGTACTCATTCCGAACTGTTGGCCAGAGAAGGTCATTATGCCAAACTGCACCAGATGCAGTTCCAGGAAGAGCAGGAAGAAGCCATAGAGGTCATACCTTTGGCTTCTTCGCAGCCATTACAACATTGAACTCTTTAAAAAAGCTAGCAGCCTGTCGGACTTAAGACTGTCCTACTGCGGTTGCAATAAATTGGTCTAAAAATCCCTGTTTCTTCGTCAAATAGCTCGCTATTCTCCTCAGAAACAGAGATTTTTATCCTCAATTTCTTGCAATCCTCGCTACGGACGCTTAAGTCCGACAGGCTGCTAGGGTTTTACCATGATTACCCTTCAAGACGATTTCGTGGTAAACCTACCGGAAGCTCGGCCAACTCACTTGGCAGGACCCCTAAATACCGAAGCGGAAGACACTGAATGAAACTGACTCTGCCACGATTTAATGAAGCCAGGGTTCTGGTGATCGGCGATGTCATGCTGGATCGCTACTGGCACGGCGGCACCTCCAGAATCTCCCCTGAGGCACCAGTACCTGTTGTTCGCGTCACCAATGTAGAAGATCGCCCCGGCGGCGCTGGCAACGTAGCCCTGAACATTGCCTCTCTGGGCGCCCCGACCTGGCTGATAGCCGCTACCGGAGATGATGAAGCAGCCGACTCCCTGCAGACCCGTCTGGAAGCGGCCGGAGTCTATTGCGATTTTGCCCGACTGAAAGATATGCCTACCATCACCAAACTCAGGGTCATCAGCCAGCATCAGCAACTCATTCGCCTGGATCAGGAAGAACCTTTCTCCGTTCTCAGCAGCGATATTCTGGAAGAAAAAGCAGCCAATTTGCTGAAAAACATGGGGGCTGTCATTCTTTCTGACTACAACAAGGGTACCCTGCAGAACCAACAGCAGCTGATCAAACTGGCACGTACAAAAGGCATTCCGGTCCTTGTTGACCCGAAAGGTACAAACTTTGAGCGTTACCGTGGTGCCAGTATCATTACCCCGAACCTGCATGAATTTGAAGCCGTTGTTGGCCCCTGCACAGATGAGCAGGAACTGATCACCAAAGGTCACCAGTTACTGGACGAGCTGGAGCTTGACGCCATGCTGATCACCCGCAGTGAGCACGGCATGACCCTGATTCGCAGAGGCGAAAAGGAACTGCACCTGCCAGCCAGAGCCCGTGAAGTTTTTGATGTGACCGGCGCCGGAGATACCGTTATTTCCACTCTGGCCACTGCACTTGCAGCGGGGGCTGAGCTGCCCAAAGCAGCCGCTCTGGCCAATATTGCAGCCGGTATTGTGGTTGCCAAGCTGGGGACTGCAACGGTCAGCATGCCGGAACTGCGCCGTGAGGTGAACAGAGAACTGGGCGCAGAGCGTGGCGTTGTGACCCCCGATCAGCTCAAAATTGCCTTGGAAGATTCCCGGGCCCATGGCGAAAAGATCGTCTTCACCAACGGCTGTTTCGACATTGTTCATGCCGGCCACGTGGGTTATCTGGAGCAGGCCCGAAAGCAGGGTGACAGGCTGGTACTGGCGATCAACAGCGATGCTTCTGTAAAAAGATTGAAAGGTGAAGGCCGCCCCATTAACTCGGAAGATCGCAGAATGGCGGTACTGGCAGGCCTTGAAGCGGTGGACTGGGTCGTATGCTTCGAAGAAGATACACCTGAAAACCTGCTCAGAATGGTTAAACCTGACGTTCTGGTAAAAGGCGGTGACTACACCATTGATGAAGTGGTCGGTGCTCCTATCGTCTACGAATACGGTGGCGAAGTGAAGGTTCTGGCGTTCCTGGATAACTGTTCGACAACGGCCATTGTTGAAAAAATCAGGAAGGACAAATCTAAAGAATCCGCCTGATACTTTTATCGTAAAACAACAGGATTGCCGCCAACTTTTCGACGGTTAGCGGCTATCTTCTCCAAAACCCAAGGCTAGCCACTCTCCAGAACTTTGCCCTCTATAATAAGTTGAAAGCACTCAAAGATTCAGGGATAGAGTAATGGGTATTATCAACGGCGGCGAAAAGATTTCTATCAGCCCGACATGGTCTGAACATGCTCAACATAAAGTTGATAAACCCAGGGGACGCCATAAGGGCTCTTCAGTATACTCCATTGAAAATACGGTCCCTCAAAACGGGAAAGGCAAGAAACTACCGATAAAAAGCCTCTTCTCCCGCAGTGTCAGCAATTCTGATAAAGCCGCAGCGAAAGAAAAGAAAGCCACTGAGAAGAAAGCCGTCAAAGCATTTATGGTGGCACTGGATGATGTCAAAAAAGCAGTAAACAACAAAAATGGCAGTTCTGAGTCTGTTCAGAAAGTGATTAACAAGCACGCCAAAAACCAGGGTGAATTGGAAGACCTGTTGGCTAACCTGACCAGAAAATCCGGACAAGCAGCCTTGCAACCTCATGTTCAAAAAGCATTCAAGGAAGCCGGTCTTTCCATGATGCTGTCGAAAGCAAGAAATAGCGCTCAGCCACTAAAAAATGCCACAGATCATGGGCAGTCTTTCAGAGATGCACTGGATAAGTGCATGGCACCGTTAAGGGCTCAGCGGCAAGAACTGAGTTACTCTACATATCCTGACTCCATTCGAGATCAGCTTAAATCTTATCCCGCACTGACTGAATGCCTGGTGGAAGAACTACCCAACTCAAAAGGATATTCTTCTCCCGGCAACCGGTACTCTGCTATCCAGGCCCAGACTATTCTGACCTGCCAATGCTTTGAACAGGCTCACCAAATTAAGCAAAATCTGAACAGAACTATGAAGAGTCAACAATTACCCCCTGAAACAAAAAGCAAGATCGCGAGTGCTTTAAATGAAGTTCAGGGAATTTTAGAAGCTACGCAAAAAGACCTCAAAAGCCTGCACCGTAACTACGCCATGAAAGGAGAGGGTCATTTCCTGAACACCGAGTACCGAGAGAGTATCAAGGAAAGAATTCATTCAGACCCTGTTAGCAAAGATTCATTCAGTAGCAAGCAAACTTCCAGCAAGCGCCAACCGGTCAGTCAAACTATACCGGCTCAGGAAAACAGGGTTCAACCTGAAGCCAAAGCGGCTCCTAAGCCACCTGGAAGAGCAGCACCCGCCATTCCTTTCGATGCTTCTCTTGCAGCCCTGAAAAAAGAGAGGCCAGAGCTGACACGTGAAGCAGGCCTACTACGTGATTACCTGAAGGAACTGCAGACTTTCTGCAATTCACGAGAGTTAGTTAACCTTCTGGGTAAAGATTTTTCAGCTCACAGAGACGCAGGCTGGAGCTTTGATGAGTACGCATCCCTGTGTCAGCAGGCAGCTGGAATCTTGGCCGACACCCCGTCACTGACAACAGTTGAAGTGATGGATGCGGCGTACAAAAACATGGGAACCCCGCGCCAATAAAAACCTTTTTTCTCTAACCTGGCCGCCAGGGAATCAGCTCCCAAGACGTCTGATGACTCTGGCGCACGACTCTGCATTGCTCTTCAGGTGTAAAGGATTAATGGTGCCAATCACTGCCGCCGAAGTCGCAGGATGAGAGAAAACCAGTTCCATGCTTTTCTCCACCGGATCTTCACCTTCCAGACAAACATGCCCACTGGCCAGAGCTTTCTTGATCAGAATGCCCTTATCGTTCCGGAGAGCGTAATCAAGTACCGGTTTCTCAGCCTGTTCCTTCAGGTTATAAGTCACCATGGCGATATCCGACTTTTCCAGGGCCATAATGCCGCCTTCAACGGTTTTGGTAGACATGCCTGACGCCAGAATTTTGCCTTCTCTTTTTAATGCTTCCAGTACTTCCAGACAGCCATAGTGCTGAATGACATTGACGTCATCGCCATTGGAATGGACCAGCACCATTTCAATCCGATCAGTATTCAGCCGTTTCAGACTTCTCTCAATACTGAAACGAATATGTTCCGGTGTGAAATCAAAACGAGACTCACCGTTCTCAAACTCTTCACCGACTTTACTGCAGATAACCCAGTTGTCTCGCTGACCTTTTAGTAAAGACCCCAATCGTTCTTCACTGGTGCCGTAGGCTGGCGCTGTATCCAGCAAATTAATACCCAGGGTTTGTGCCAGTTCCAGAAGCTCTCTGGCCTCGCTATCATCCGGAATCCTGAACCCGGATGGGTATTTCACTCCCTGATCCCTGCCCAGCTTTACGGTTCCGAAACCGATGGGAGAAACCCGGATATCGGTGCCTGCAATGGTTCTTGTCTCAAGCCTGTAATCAGTCATGATCGACGAATGCCCCACTCCAGAAGGGTTGGCAGATTTCAGGATGCTGAACATCCTCTGGCAAAGCAAAGCCTTCATTGCCAGAAGGTGAGAGTTGCTGCCTGTTCAACACTTTAATGACCTCATCAGAAAGGTTGGGTGCCAGCGCCAACTTGGTCGGCCAGGAAACAATACCGTTTTCTATCTCATGAATGAAAGCAGCATCCGGTCTCAGCAGTTTGCTCTGCCTGGGTTCGGCCCGGTTTACAAACATCGTCGCCCATTGGGCATCCTCCAGATTAACCCATGGCAATAATGCAGTCAGCTCACGTCGGGCCACCCGGATCTGTTCTTCCGGTGTGCGTTCCATCCCGTCTTCTGCGATTTCGCCACCCAGATACCAGACCCAATTACCTTCACCATCCGGATGGCTGGTGACTGTCATTCTTGGAACAGGCTTGGTACCCAGGCAATGCGCAAAGAGCGGCTCAGGATGACGATGCCGAACCATAACCATATGAAGCGGCCTTCTCTGCATCTCTGGCCGGGAGAGTCCCCAGAGCTTCATCAGGTCCTCGGTGCCTTCACCCGCCGTGGTAACAAACTTGCAAGCCCTGATTTGCAGGGTTTTGCCCCCAAGGGTATGCTCGATGAAATCTATTTTCTTGCCTTCAGTGACAATACGGGTGTTTTCAGACCAGTCCACCTTGAGAATCCGGTCTTCCAGACCTTTCACCAGTGCATCAACGACCGTGCGGATATCCAGCACGATCTCATTGAGCTGATAGACTTTGCCCCGAAACGCTTCATGACGAAAAATATCAGGAAAGTCTTCCGGTTTCTTCAACTGCTCCACCCGGCCTCGCAGAGCCTTGCTGGCGAAAAATGAGGTGAGCCTGGAACCCAGATCACCGGGAGACCAAAGGTACTGGGACTCAGAGAGTATAGCGGCTCCCGACAGATCGACCTCACCTTCCCCCCTGAGAGCCATGCGCCAGCGGTCTGGCATGCCGGCAATACACTCTGCCGCCTTGGTCAGAGTGCCAGTCAAAGTGTACTTGGTTCCGCCATGAACGATCCCCTGGGATTTGATCGTCTGACCACCACCGAGGGTAGCATCTTCCAGAAGAAGGGCCTTATAGCCTTGCTGATTGAGGGTGTTGAACAGCCAGAGCCCGGCAATGCCTCCGCCAATTACAACAACATCTGTTTCTATGGTCTGAGTCATATAAAGTGGATCAGAGAGTAAGACAGGGAAAATACAAAACCCGCAGTATACGCCTCATACCCGTCTGACACCAACATCGCCTTCAGCCAGTGGATGCCATACGTAGATGTTGCCCTGTAAGACCTCGCACCTTATTGAAGGTAGGGTATTCGTTTCTTTTCCAAAAATCATTTTACCCTTACGTGATCGACGAGCTTGATAACCCAATCCTATGTTAGAATCGGCTGCGGACTCTGTAAATATGACGATAATATGAACCATCCCTGTGAGTGCTTCCCTCTGGGTGACTCAGCTCTAATGCTGTGTTTTGGTGACCGGATCAGTCCCAAAATAAACCTGATCGTTCACACAGCGGCAAAACAAGTTCTCGAAGCAGCATACCCTGAAATAATTGAGATGGTTCCGGCTTACACAACGTTGACTGTCTATTACGATCCCTGCCAGATTCAATCAGCAATACCTTATGAGGCTTTGAAAGAAAAAATACTCAATATCCTGCAAACACTCGAGGTGGGTCAGACAAACGTTGGCAATCTTGTTGAAATACCGGTCTGCTACGAAAGCAGCTTTGCTCCGGACCTGGATCGTGTAGCCAAACACTGTCGCTTAAAAACTGAAAAAGTGATTGATCTTCACACTTCAGCCACCTACGACGTTTACTTTCTTGGCTTTGCTCCGGGTTTTCCCTTTCTGGGTGGAATGGATAAAAGACTGGCGACGCCCAGACTTGATAATCCACGTCTAACGATTCCGGCTGGCTCCGTTGGCATCGCCGGTGAGCAAACAGGTATCTACCCTCTTTCTACCCCGGGAGGCTGGCAGCTGATAGGTCACACCCCTGTTTCTCTGGTGGACTTCAGTAACGACCCCCCCACCCTGCTCAAGCCGGGTGACAGAGTAAAGTTCACCGCTATTTCCTCCAGAGAGCATCAGGAAATGGAGGCACAAAGGTGAGCCTGACCATCAAACAAGCCGGAATGCTGACCAGCATCCAGGATCTTGGTAGATACGGCCTTCGACATCTGGGCTTATCAACCTGCGGCGCCATGGATTCTCTTGCAGCCAGAGTCGCTAACCTGATACTGGGTAACCCGGAGAATGCCCCACTGCTGGAATTCACTCTGACAGGACCCATTCTGGAATTTCATAAGTCCACCGTGATCTGTCTTAGTGGAGGAAGTGTCGATGCCACCGTGGATACTCATCCCATCGCCAGTAACTTCGTAACCGCCGTTAAAGCAGGGCAAACACTGAAAATTGGCAGTCTCAGGACAGGCTGCCGGGGTTATCTGGCGATTAAAAACGGCTTTCAGGCCCGGCAAGTTCTGGGAAGTTGCAGTACTTATCTGAAAGCGGGTATCGGCGGCCTTGGCGGCCGGGCACTGAAAGAGAACGACCGGCTTGGCTTTAACGCCTGGGCAGCAAAGAAAAATTTCAAACCTGATATTGCTGTGGGCCAAGGGTTTACGCAGTATCTTGAGGATCAGGAACATGTTCAGCCTGTTCGTTTTATCCGGGGCCCACAAACGGCATGGTTTTCCGGACGAAGCCTGAATGTTTTCCAGAACCAGAGCTACTCTGTCCGCCCGGATTCTGACCGGATGGGCTATCGTCTCAGTGGTCAAAAGATCGAATGCAGCTATCCCGGAAATCTGATCACAGAGGGGACAGCCATGGGTTCCATTCAGATTCCTCCGAATGGTCAACCCATTATTCTGATGAGTGATTGTCAGCCCACTGGCGGATATCCCAAAATCGGGAACATCATCTCCGCAGACTTGCCCAGAGTCGCCCAGCTGAAGCCATCGGACACACTGACCTTCCGGGAAGTCAGTGTGGAAGAAGCACAGCGGGAACTGATAGAACAGAGAATCAGCCTGAACCGTCTGGCCATAGCGGCTGAATATTATTGGAAGCAAATCCAAAATGAATACTGATAAAGCTCTGACACTGGATCTGAACTGCGACATGGGTGAAAGCTTTGGCCAGTACAGGCTGGGAAACGATAGCGAAATCATGCCGTATATCAGTTCTGCCAACATTGCCTGCGGCTTTCATGGGGGTGATCCGAATATCATGGCCAACACGGTAAAATTGGCCTTGGAACACAGTGTCGCCGTCGGTGCTCATCCCGGCTTACCGGACCTGCAGGGCTTTGGTCGAAGAAACATGCACATCAGCCCCGAAGATGCCTATAACCTGACACTCTACCAGACAGGCGCATTAAACGCCTTTGTCACTGCTCAAGGTGGTCAGCTTCACCATGTAAAACCTCACGGAGCCCTGTACAATATGGCCGCCCGGGACCCGAACCTTGCCAAAGCCATAGCCGAAGCGATTTATCAATTTAATCCGGAACTGATTCTCTATGGGTTAGCCGATAGTTGCCTTATATCTCAGGCTGAAGCCATTGGCCTGAAGACCGCCAGCGAAGTCTTTGCCGACCGCAGCTACCAGAGTACGGGTCAGCTAACCCCCAGAGATCAGGCCGGCGCAATGCTTGAAGACCAGCAAAAGTCCCTCGACCAGATCAGAGACATGGTATTGCACAAACAAGTGACATCAGTGGATGGCCAAACAATTGCTATCCGGGCCGAGACCCTGTGCATACATGGCGATGGTCCCCAGGCTCTGGACTTTGTCCGTGGCTGTGAACGATTTCTCCAGGCACAGGGCATCATCATTCAAACCATTCAGGCGCAGTAATGAATATTTCTCCCCAGGCTTCATTGCCCTCTTCAGGATCTCTTTTCGCCACTTCCTGGAGTGGCGGCAAGGACGGTTGCTTTGCTCGATGGCTTTCCAGCCAAAGCGGCGCCAAACCCGCCTGTCTGCTCACTATGCTCAAAGAAGGTGAACAGAGAACCAGTGCCCATGGACTGCATCAGGAGGTTCTTCAGGCTCAGGCTGATTGTCTGGGAACCCCTATCATTTTTGGTTCTGCCGGATTTGGAGGTTATGAACAGGGATTAAAAAAGGCACTGGCAACCACTATCAGTGAGTATTCTGTCAGTCACCTTGCTTTTGGTGATATCGACCTGGATGCCCACAAGGACTGGTACGACCGGATTCTTAAAGATACTCCTATCCAGACCTGCTACCCCCTCTGGCACTACAACCGTAAACAGCTTTTGAAAGATATGTTCTCGGTGGGCCAGGAGGCCCTGATTGTCAGCGTCAAGAATGAATCACTGGATCAAAGTTTTCTCGGACGAATACTGACACCGTCATTGGCCGATGAGATAGAAGCCAGAGGTATCTGCCCCACTGGAGAAGAAGGCGACTTTCACACACTGGTGATCAATGGTCCTGACTTTAAAGAACCCTTGTCCGTCAAAAAAGCGGATATCTGGCAGGATGACTGGAGTCATTCTGTGCTTGAGCTCTCACCTGCCTGAGCCTCAGGGTAAGGAGAACGCTTTCTGTCCCTCTCCAACATCGCTCTTTTATGCCTTGGAAACGTCCGGGGCAGGCACAAACGTTTCTTCATAAGCAACCCCGTTAAATGCTCTGGAGCGGAGAATGCTGGCCATTTTGCCCAGGGCTGGATCGGGGTAACTGTCCTGAAGACGCTCCAGAACATGCATAAGTACAATGCCTGATATGGAATCAAGCTTTGGCTCTGAAGATTCAAGGGCTGCCAGAACATTAATGCGCATCATTGCCATCAGTGCACGGGCAGGGCCAGCAGCCTGACCGACTGCCAGGTTGAGTTCGTCAATCATAATGCTGGTAAGGGGTCTGGCGAGGGTCGGATTACCGGAAGCCAGCACGGGGGAATCGTAAGGCAGCAGGGTTGACGGGCCAGAATCCACAGGGGTGATCAAGTCAACCACATAAACCCAGTCTTTCTTTGTATACCCTTCTTTTAAACGAAGAATGAGGTTGCAGAAAAAGCATTTTTTTCCGTAGTAAAGTTCCTCCCCAACTTTGGTGGTAAGCAGCACACATTTCTCAGGCAAGTAACCACCTGCCCGGGCAGCTTCCTCCAGCCGGTCATAGAGTCTTTCTTTGATCTCACTGAATTGCTCTTTGTTAAGTACCAAAAGATCTGTATCCCTTGGCGTGACTGAGCGCTCAATAACTTCCCGGGATATTTCGCCCGGTAACAGATCGCTGCCGGTTGCCCGTTTTAATGCCTGGCTCCCCCAGCGTGACTGAACCTGCGTCTGATAAGCACGGCTTCCCAGATATACCACAGGTTTATTTTTATGATTCAACGCCTGTACTTCGCTGGCTATTTGCTCATGAAAATAAGCTCTTGTCTCGAGAGTCTCCTGAGTATCTACCCTGAAAAATGTATTCACGACAAAATTTGCCAGAGTATCAGGCTTATTGCTGGCTTGTTTTTTAAATCGGCCATTTTTAATCTGGGCTGGATTCGGTTCATTATTGTCAGCAGTTTTCGCTAGTGATAGTTCTTTAGAATTATCCAGATCTTTTACGCAACCTGCTATGAAAGCAATATTTTTATTAATTTTCTTCCTGCAACTGACTGTAGACTGCTCAAGGTTGGCAATAGTGGGAAATTCACTTTTGAGAATATCGATACGTTTACTGCTAACGGTAACAAGTGCCGTATTCAAATGCTGAAGTTGTCGTAAACCATGATATAAAGTAGCCTTGATTGATTCGAACAGGACAATCTTCAGACATTTGTCTTGCCCGGCAACAACTTGCTCTCTGATTTTGTTCAATTGCCTGAAAGCATCTTTGAAACAGGTTTTGATGTTTTGATTGATCTTATCAAATTGATCAATTTTCTCTTTAATCCCGGAAGCATTTGCTTTGATTTTTTCTTTCCATTTCTCTTTGGTCACCTTAAGCGAGGTTGATGGATCACTTGTTTGAATGCTTGTAATGCAGCCCTCCAGATCACTGAAAATTGAAACGCACTCACAAATATGCTCAATGAGCATTGCACAGTAATAACTGCAGTGGGAGAACGTCAGTAGCAATTCAGTGTGTGGTGATAGGGCAATGTTTGCAAAAATATTGATTAGCCATTCACAGGATTTCCTGTCTAGTTCTGTGATGTTAATGTCTGGATTGTATATATCGCACTCTTTATTTATGAGCTTTAAAATATCATTATTCTGGATCAGAGTTTGTGCCAACCGTGATTTCAGGCATTCAGGAAGCTGTTGCGGATTGTCATTTGTTATCCCATCCGTGGCGGTACCTTGCACGATGACTTTTTTGACCTCATCAAAGCTATTCCTGATAGCCAACTCGTGATTGTTGGTCAGAGTCTGTATTCTTAGTTTGGCGAGTGATAATCGACGATGGTATTTACAGGATTCCACGGCTTCATTGGTCAATAAGCCAAGCTCCTGCAACTGGGCTGCCCATGGGCTCAGAACATTAAGTATGTGTTGCAGCTCTTCTGTCTTCTTTATCTTTATTAATGGTGACTGGTTCTCTGTGACACTCTCCTTGTGAGCAAGCAGGGTACTCAGGTAGACGGAAGAAGCTTCAATCCCAAGGGCGAAATAACGGTCCAGGGGATAGGATCGGGTTTGTGTATATTCATTAAGACCATCATGCCAGCTTTCAATGTTGATCTCTGCCGTATTATTTTTTTTAAGTCTTTGAATAACTTTTTCCAGTGAATAGTCGTTATGGAAAACTATTCCACTGGTTGTTTCACAAACCTTATTAACTACATCCCATCGTCCTGACATTAAAGCTGCATGGAACAACTCTGCACAGAATAAATGCTGACCAATCGTCTTATTGTCAACGCAGACGGGTTGGAATTCGTGATCGTACCCTTCATTCCTGTATCGATCAATTGAACTGAAAAGACATCCAGAGGCGATTTTCACGATATCTTGAGAATCTTTCTTGCTCTGGATCTCCAACGTCGCCGTAGCAACGGTAGTGAGCAGATTGCTTATCTCTTCATTTAGTCTGTAAGCCTCACATGTCATTAAGTCAGGTCTTTTCCGGGGGGGCGCATGCAAAATTGAGTGGTACTTCCTGATTTTTGGTTCAACGGGCGCCCGAAGGGCAATATTTCTTCTGAAATCAGCGTGTCTTATCATGCTCTCCACAAGACCATAAATACAGGACAAATGGCATACAATAGACTCACTCAGAAAGCTGATTGATTGCTGGCCCGGGGAAGCATCCTTGGGGGACCATCGACATAGCATTCTCTCGAGAACACGATAGTTCAGGGCCAGCTGCAGTGTTACGTTACTCATATCATCACTCAAAAACAGCTGTTTGGACAATACGACATATTCGCTTTTGTCGGCCAATCTTATTGTGTTGAACCAATCAACAAGTTTGTATGAACTGTCTTTGAGTACCTGATATTTATTAGCGAGACGCTTGAGCAAAGCCAATCTACTGTAGATCAAGTTATGGAACTGCAGACCATCTGTATCAAGAAACTTTCTATCAAGAAACTCTTGATCAAGTTTCATTTGAAATTCGAGTAATTCATGCCTGAAGCTTTGGACACCCTCTATCGTAATTTCTTGAGAAGGTGAGGACGGTGCTTCGTGAAAACAAGGAAGAGTATCCAGAATGATGTCATCAGGCAGAGGCCCCAGGAGAACGCTGAGGGGAGGACAGCTGGCTGATGACTGCTCCGGCAAGCTCTGGTCAGAAGCTGATGTCAAATCAGGTGTATGATACGTTTGTTCTACTGAACTGATTGCAGCCTGTCTTTCAGATAACGAAAAATTACCGGGTTTGAAGCATGCCGGATCATTGGTTTGATCACTGCTCTGGAAATGAGACTCTGGATTTATTGCAGTCGTTGAGCCTCTGTCCTCAGGTCCCTCTGAGCAGTACTGAGTGTTGCATCCTTCAGGGTCAGGCTGCGAGTATAAAGGCGAAGCAAAAGTGTTTTTGATATTTTGCATAATTCATACTTAAATCGAACAATCATTAGTTAACTAACCACATGTAATAATCAGGCATATTCTGTTTTGACATCATTATGGTGATTTGGTTCCATGGACTTAAGTACTCAACCATACGAAATCATATTTTCTGACTCATTGTTCAGGCACTCGCGGCAACTGCTCCTGCGTTGCTCTAGCAGCCTGTCGGACTTAAGCGCCCGTAGCGAGGATTGCGAGAAATTGAGGATAAAAATTTCTGCTTCTGAGGAGAATAGCGGGGCTATTTGACGAAGAGGCAGGAATTTTTAGACCAATTTATCGCAACCGCACGACTGCACGGATGCAGGAGCTAGAGCAACGCAGGAGCAGTTGCCGCGTAGGGCAGACTTAAGTCCGACAGGCTGCTAGCTCCTGCATCCATGCAGTCGTGGTGCGTTGCAACTCTGGTCACATAGCTTGCTATGTTCCCGCCGTTGCGCCTTGCAGAGCACCTGCCCAATAAGCCAGAAATATTCGATTCCGTATGGCTGAGTACTTAATTATGCTCGCAATAGTCTTCACATCACCGAGGCAAACCGGCTGACCAGAGTTCAGCCTCCCAAAAGCCACTTGCTTTTAGCCCCTGAGTCCGGCATGTTGTAGCGCTTTTCTTACCCTCATTAATATAAGTTGCATAAGGGGATATCTATGCGCTCTCTTTTAAACGACTTTTTCAGCCTCTCTGAGCGCTCAAGACTGCATCATCGCACATGGCTAAACAGACTCCTGGCGTCAACTCTTGGCTTTTTCATGGTCGCTTCAGTCTCGGCGGCTGAATCCAGAGCAGAACAGGCCACCCTTCAGTTACCGGTCAAATCTGAGTTACTGGTTCTTGACGGCACCAATGCCAAAGACCTCGACTTTAAAGTAGAAGCTAACGGGCCCATTTCTCTTACCAATGTGCGCCATCAGATTGTTTTCCAGTTATCTGATACCGTCACTAATGGCGGGGACCGAAGTCGCTTTACTTCCAAACCTTTTGTCCTGACCTTCCATCCGGCAACTGGCAAGCACTACAGCATTGATGTTCCCAACCTGAGAGACATACGTCAGGCCGAAGCTTTCAACAACAACCCCACCAGCAAGATTTCATTGAAGGATGACAAGGGCGAAGCCGTTCCCTATGAATTTGCCATTTTACCCAGCAAGGGTATCCAGTTCGGGCGCAACTATGCAGCAGACGTCCAAAAGTTTAATCGTACCAACAGTCCGGCAGCGGCCAGTGAATTTTCAGGCATGGGTGTCTTCGCAGAGACAAACACAGGCTTTGCCAATGCTACTCAGAATGAGGAAACCTATGGCTCTGCTGCCAATAAGAATGATGAGGCCAATATAAGTGCCAGCATGTTGCGCTACTGGTTTGAAAAAGCCGATCCAAAAACCCGGAAGGCCTTCGTCAACTGGGCCCGGGAACAGGTCAGCCAGTGAGACTCGACAAATTTCTTTGTGAAAGCACCGAACTGACCCGCTCAGAAAGCAAAAGGCTTTTGAAAACCGGGTCAGTGACTGTAGAGGGCTCTGTCGTCAAAAACCCTGCCTGTAAGGTTTCTGACGATGCTGAAGTACTTCTGGATGGAACACCGCTGACTCTGGTGGGATTTCGTTACATTATGCTCAACAAACCTGCGGATACTCTCTGTACGACGCCCTCAGGAACAGGAGCCGAGATGTATCCATCCGTTATTAATCTGCTGGATGTCATTAAATCCGATCGCCTCAGGATTGCCGGCCGGCTGGATGTGGATACCACTGGGCTGGTGCTGATTACAGACGATGGTCAGTGGTCCCACAAAATCACGTCACCGGTTAAAAAGTGCGGAAAACGTTACCGGGTAGAACTGGCTTCGCCTCTGGATCAGTCAGCCATCGAACAGTTTGCACAAGGTCTCCAGCTGCATGGGGAGAAAAAGCCAACCCGCCCTGCGCAACTTGAATTTATGTCTGATCAGGAAGTACTGCTGACGATTCATGAAGGCAAGTACCACCAGGTCAAGCGCATGTTTGCGGCTCTGGGTAATCGTGTAACGGCCCTTCATCGGGAACAGATTGGCTCTATCACGCTCGACCCTGATCTGAAAAAGGGTAGGTGGCGCTATCTGACTGAAGACGAAATCCACTCCGTTCAGGAAGCCACCACCTGACCCCGGTTAAAGCTTGACGTCGCTGGAGCCATACCCACGGAAGGGTCTATATTGTTGCCTGCTACTTTTGCGATCGTCGCCATCATTGCCAGATGGTGAGTCAGGTGACTGCTGGCAAAAACCAGCTCCCTTCCCAGGGTGGATTTTAGTCGCACGCTGCTGCTTTCTGACAAAAGAACCTCGGTTTTGATTTCAACATCTGAATCCAGATCCCCTGCTTTCAGCGCCTTTAACCATTGCTGCAAATCTTTTAACTCTGCCAGACCCGCGTTCTTTTCATGCTCCAGCAAAAGCCCCCGGCGTCTGAGATCATAATCCACCCATTCTTCAGAAGAAGAGCGGATCGCTTCATACAGATCCAGAACGTGACGCAAGTGCTGCCCGACGGTACTTTGAAAAAGATCGGAGTCCGTGAATCGGTAGTCATCAGCGCTCAAACCAGAAACAAAACCGATCATCTGTTCAACCGCTTCCTGATTACCCCGGAGTATCCGCTCAAAATCATTACGCATGATAAAAATATCCTTTTCTCTTAACTATCTATCGAGTTTTTATCAGAAGATTATTTTTTCCGCTCATGGCTTCTCCATCCACCCTGACAGCTCCGGTCTGCCAGCTATAGCGGAAATAAACCAAGGCTAAAATGGATGAAACAAAGTACACAGCCTGAAGTGCCTCCAGAGGTGCCTTTCCCTGATGCAGGAACAGAGCTGTAACAATAAACAAAACAGCGACACCCAGTTGAGAGCAGTAACTTTTCAGTAAAAGGTAGGTATGGGTACCCGTTTTATCAGAACGATCAAAAAACACTTTGTTGAATGACAAACGGAACAGGCTGGTCAGGAAAGCAATGACGAGAATAACTCCATACTGCTGCTGCGTTGAATGCGTTTCATCCACCATCCCCCTGAGCAGCCAGCTGAATGCATAAAGAAGAATGGCCCAGCGGAAAAGACGGATAGCGGACATACGGTCAATAAAAGTCTGTACCAGTTTAAACAGGGCAGCGACTGCGATTGCCAGAATCACCATCATCCCACCCAGCTCGAGCAGACTTTCTCTATTGATAAAATAGAGTGAGAGAGTCCAGAAATAACTTTCCAGAAAAAGAAACAGACCATCTACAAAAAACACCCCACGGGAGCCAAAACTATCACGAAATCGGAGCACTTCAGAGACACGGACAGCCGGTGCCGAAAACGCTGTGTTGATTTCAACAGCCACCTTGGTTTTGAAAGTTTGAGCAACACCTGCTGTTGAAATCAGTACGCTGAGTATAAACAGAATCAAGTCACTCGATTGCTCCAACAGAAATGCACCCGCCACTATGCCGATTTTAAGCATCACTGCTACCAATATCTGGAAGTTGCCAAAGTGCTGACCGGAATTCCGACTATGACTGATGGATTTGAACAGCAGTCGTTGAGCCATCCAGTAGAAACAGCCATAAATACCATTCAGAATGGCCAGTAGAATAAGTCCTGTGGCTCCGCTGTCTGCTTGCTGCTGAAAGGAAAACAGTCCCGCCACCAGCAGGACCTCAGTCAAAAACGAGGCTCTTACGACCCGGACGCTGCCTTTTTCAGATCTCAGGTGTTCCCAAACCCACAGGGTAAAAAGATAAGCCAAACCGGACAGGGCAATAAACACAGCTATTTCGGTCAGACTATAACCTTGTTGCCACAATAGAGTGGGCATAAAGAACGGCAACAGACCGACCAGAAATGCGTGAATGCCTGAGAACTGAAAAAAGTAATGCACTCCTGTCTCCCCTGTCTCAGAAAATATCAGTCTGAGCGACCTGGAGTTTATCCAGTTCCTCAAACACCCCGGAGATATCTTCTTTTTCCCCATATCTGGGGTAGTCGTGCATTTTCACGTAAGGACGAGAGTTCACCTCCAAAAGAATACATTTCTGATCTTTATGACTATGCTCTATGCCTTTTTCCATGATGACATCGATACCAAGAATATTGGCATCGAAAGTAGCCAGCACTTTTTCCATCAGTCGTATATTCTCTCTGGCCAGTTTATTGACCGGAATGGTTTCAATGACACCGCCGGGTGCCAGGGCAATTCGATGGAAAAGCTTTACCTGCTCCTGATCAGCCGGAACGGAATTCAGATCAAAGCCCTGTCTCGCTAAATAGGTTCTGGTTTGTTCACTTTTCTGTAGCGGGTACATGCAATCCAGAAGCCCCATCTCCTTCCGAATAGCATTCTCCTGATCAATCAGGGTGCTGATCGAGTCCTCACCATTTCCAGTAACAAAAGGAGCATAACGCTGAATCACAGACACCACTTCACCGTTCGCCACCAGAACCCGATAGTTTTTTCCTTCCAGATACTGCTCTACCACACTGGCAGGCCACCAGATTTTGGCCAGCAAAGCCGCTTTCCATAACTCACGATAGTTGCGAATGGGAAAATAGCTGCCTCTTGAGAAACCGCCGACATTGGGCTTAACGACCAAAGGAAAGCCATGCTGTCTGGCAAAGCGAATAGCCTTCCATGGATTGATGAAAATCTCACCTTGAGCATGAGGAATATCATTTTTACTGAATGCCGCTCTTGCCTGAGCTTTTGAACGACAGCTCTTGCGAACTTCCAGAGAATTGTACTGAGTGCAGCCATTCATGAATTTCTGGCTGATGTAGCTGTAAACCGCTTTCCTGATAAATTTCACAGCACCATCTCCTCTTCGGTCTTGGCTGGCAGCTTTTTAAAATTCAGCCGATTCAGATAAAACAGCTTCCTGAAGAAAATAGATTTCCGTTTACGGGCTTCTGGAATTTCACCGGTCACTTGTGCCAGTTGACCGGTCAACTGGCCTATCAGCCGCAACTTCTCGAAAGTCCCCAGATTCTTGCTTAACAGCACCAGAGGCATAGGCAGGAAGAGATTGATTTCAAAAATTTTGAACTCCCCCTGAACCAGAGCTTCGATGCTGTCAGCCCGGATACCATAGCGAGCCATTCTAAACGGCCCGGCCTGACTCAAATGCAAAGCCAGCTGATCGGCCTGTTTTCTATTCAGCTCGTGGGTTTTGTCCAGATAAAACGTTTCGCTGTTGTAAATACCATTGACAGGATGTGCATCATTGCTGGTATTCAGAACCTGAGTTACGGACAGTGTTCTAAGGCACTTTTTGGAATCCGGGGAGCAAATCACAAACACTTCAAACTCTCTTTTCCCCTGAGCACCCTCCTGAATCAGGTAGGGCACACTGTCCTGAGCGCGATTCGCTCTTGCAGCCTCCAGCTGAATTTCATTATCGATCCGTATAACCCCGGCGGAGTTCTGTCCCCATTCAGGTTTCAGAAAAACCGGGTATTGCTCCGGCTTTGTGCCATCAGTATCCAGGCTCTGTTGCAAGCGCCACCGTCTGGGAATGGACTGATCCATATCAAGCTTCGAGTACAGCCCTTTGGAATCATTGAAGTAATCCGCATTCAACTGAAAAAACAGCCAGGGCTTTACTCTTTGTCTCAAGGCGTGCCAGATAAATCCCAAAACCAGCAACGTACGAACTATCATAATGATCACTTCCAGATTAAGTGTCCCCGGGGAGTTAAGGGTTAGATCTTGCCAGCTTTTCTTCTTTAACCAAAGAGAAGTTGGCCATCGCCATGATCAGCCCCAACACCAGGATGGATACAGCGGCGTAGAACAGAGAACCGCCGTCACTTTTCCCCTGGTGCAATACCTCTATTCCCAGAGGTGTAGCCAGGTGGAAGAAAACCGCTCCCACCATGATGCCAGACGCTGCCAGCCCACCCAGACTGTGTATCAGACTCTGACTGATTTCACTTTCATCGGTACTCAACTTATTTTTAATGAACAGTATGACAGGCAGAAACAGCAGCAAACTGATGGATAATTCTGCAAGTCCAACGGCAATAGCACCATAACTGCTGAACCACTCCCCCACGGAAACACCTATAACCCCCTGCATCCACTGACCGATGGTTCCAAAGATATGCTGGGTATCCGGATGCCCACTGAACTTGTAGGGCAGGGAGAACAAAAACACCTTGGCTATCCAGAGGACAGTTAACCAGCTAAAAACTTGTATCACGCGCTTTTTCATGCGAACAATTCCATTTCTCAAAGATCAAAAAGTCCTTTCACCCGATTTAAAGTGATGTGACTCATCGTATTAATGGGATAGATGAGTAAAGTCTCAGATCATCAGTAAACCAGACCTTACCCGGAACTTGATAAGTACCTGGCCAGTTGGTTTCGCATATTCTGGCGAGTGGATTTTTTCATCCTTCAAGGCGCAACGACGGGCGCGTAGCCGTAGCTACGCAACCAGAGTTGGAACGCAGAAGGGTGGAAAAAGCCGCCGTCCAGAATATGCGAAACCAACTGGTTAGGTACTTACGAAACCAGTGGGTTTAATTGATCACTTTCGGCCAGTTGTCATCAGCTTCATTGATCAGTTTTTTCTTATCCTTGAGCCATTTCTTCTGAACCGACCCGTTGTAATTCAGGTAAAGCTTACCATCTTCGATGTTCCATTGCCGAGGATCAGCACTGGCAGTCTTACCATGAGCTACAGCCCATGCACAGTAGCCGCCGTACTGAGGAGCGTACTTTTCCGGGGACTCCAGAAACAGATTTTTATTTTCTTCACTGCTGAAGTACCAGGCAGCACCCTTATAGCGGGTAGAAAATTTATCGGAACCTTTTACCGGCTTACCTTCAGTGAAGTAAGCCACCGGGTCATAGCCACTGACAGCCTTATCGCTGAAAAGCCCGGTATAAATCTCGTCTTCGGCCATAGCCTGCATCGAAAAAATCAGTGTCAGAGCCATGATCAATCTGGCCCATATGCCTCCAGTTAAAAATGAGTGATTTGCTCTGGTCATTTGCTTTACCTCTTTGATATTCGAAAAAAATAATTGTCCTCTTGTCTTCACATACGCTATGGCAGATTAAATAGTTTCAGAACCAAGAAATAAAAATTAAACAGATCAAAACTGTCATTCAGTTTGCAATAATCGATGAATGAATACGAGTTTCAGGGAAGGCAATAAGATGGGAGGCAGGGAGGTCTACAGACTCAGGAAGCCTGTAGGATAGCTCGATAAACCTGTTTGGCCGTGATCATTCGGGTCTGTTCCGGATTGCGCCCGGCAAGAAGTGCGACAGAAGCCCGGGCCTTGCCAAAAGCCTTTACGGCATCCAGCAAAGTACACTGCTCTTCCAGGAAAACAACCTGTCTGGCCAACTCTCCGACCGTTTTATCGGCAAGGCCATTAACCAGACAGCTAGTGATATGACGATAGTGCACAATACCCACTACTTCGCCATCGTTCACAACCAGATAGCGCTTGTAGGAATGCTCGCAAATGAATGCCTGAATGTCCTGCACTCTGGAATCAGAGGCAAGCCAGACCATAGGACCATCCTCCGTGGTCAAGGCTGCCAGAGTCTTCTGGTTCATTTTCAGAGCCAGTTCTGCCATTTTACGCTCTTCACGCTCTATCACACCGGACTTATTGAAGTGACGAATGATGCCTTTCAGCTCGTCCCGACTTGGCTCCTGAGTATTCTCAATCCTGAACAGTCTGGCCCAGACCAGCGTCATCTTGAGCATTGGCCGAAGCAGAAAGCAGATAACTCTTACGAAACGGGCAGAATGATTGAGTACGGGCTCTGCCATCTGAACCGCAAACAGCTTTGGTAAAATTTTGGCAAATACCAACATGAAGTAGGTCAGAAGAGCAGTGAATATGGCCAAACCGGTGTCATTAAAATGTCTGGCAGCAATAGCTCCTATCATCGAACTTCCGGCAATACTGATCAGCGTGATCAAAGTGACCATGGAGGACAGGTGAGCCTCCTTGTTCTTGATAACGTATTTAATGTCGGCCTTGTTGACCGGCTTGTGTCTGAGAATTGTGGCTAGCCTGAGATCATCAACATAAATAATGGCAGATTCAATAACCGAAAGAATAGCAGTAACAGCAACAATCAGGCAGGCAACAGCAACAACAAGAAGCATCCTTGCTCCTCCATTTTTTTATCTGTGGGAATAAACCTTTATCGGTCACCTCATTGATAAGTTTAAGTCAAAAAATTCATGACGACAGGCTGATTTCACGACTTGCAGACAGCGCTTCTTATTCTGAAATAGAACGCCTGAAAAGCTAAAGGCACATAAACAGCCATGAGCGTAAAAATAGTGAAAAGAAAGTCCTTTTCTCATCATGGACTCCGATTTTTATTATTATTTTTGAGCCTTATTTCTATCCTAAATCGAACTTTCCTGATTACACAACCTTTTTCGTCGACTGCTGCTTTAACTTTGAGGGTGACTTGGACTTATAACTCTTGCTGACATACTCAGGTTCGTTGATCCCTAGTCGTCCATTAATCACCACCGTTAATCTGAAAAAGAGATTGCAAAGCATGTTGGCAAAGCGGTGCAAAACATCCGGAACTTCTATGCCTTCAGCATCCACCAGAACCATAGCTCTGATCGCTTTTTTACTGAGCGAACGACAGGAGTGAAGCAACTGAACAGGCCGGGGTCCGCGAGGTAAAACAAAACCTTTTATTCGCCCGGCAATCTCTTCCTGATAACGATCAAAATACCCGGAGAGCCACTCTATCTGCTCTTCAAAGATGGCCTGCTTCCCCCGGATAGAAGCATTAAGATGAAAAATTTTCGGCTGCAGTTCGCAGAGAAAATCGTAGATATCCCTGAATCGTTCATCTCCTTCCAGCTCATAGATAGCTCCGCCCAGTGTCGTACAAAGCTCGTCGGTAATAATTTCGTGATCACACAAAGGTGAACGCTCGTAGATGAAGGGATAGCATAGTTCCCGGACGTCTTTGGATTTTTTAAGTGCCATATTGACTACCTTATAAAAAAGCTCTCACTCCAGGGGAAGAGAGTGAGAGCTTGCTTGATACATGACAGACGTTAGTCGTACAACAAATGACTTACAGTTCAGGGGTCCAGGTCAGAGTAAAAAACACACCTCTTGGTTCATCTCTGTACCCTAAATTTGATGAATACTCTTTGTCCATCAAGTTGACAACTTTAGCTTCTGTTTTAAGCTCTGTTGTCAACTGGTAAGCCATTCTCAAATCAACTGTTCCAAACCCAGCAACCTCTTTGGTGTTTGCTTGGTCGTTGTATGTTTTACCTTGAGCTCTGAAAGTACCACCAACAGACCACTTTCCATATACTCGATTAGTATCAAGAACAAATAGTTGCTTAGCTCTTCTATAAAGAACATTACCATTATATAAGTCCCCTCGAAATTCCGGATCAAGGAATGTCATGTTACTTCTGGTATGCCAACCAAAGAGCTCTGTTGACAATACAAACTCGATACCTCTAATGCGAGCCTTCTCTATATTCTCCGTTTTCTGGGCGTCAGAATTGTACTCCAACATATCGTTGATATCATTCTGAAATATATTTACAGACCACCTACTGTCACCTACCAAGCCACTTAGCTCTAACTCTTTATTCTTGGCTGTTTCAGGCTTTAGAGTAAGATTAGGCCCCGCTGGAGTATAGTAATCCCCAAGAGTTGGTGCTCTGTAAGCAGTTCCATAGGATGCAATAATCTTCATACCCTTTGGTAAATCTATGCCCCACGCTATATTCCCTGTGTTGTTGTAGCCATAAACTTCATGTTTATCTCTTCTGAGGCCGATCTGGAGTTCACTCCGAGAAAATGTAGATGTATTTTGAGCAAAAACACCAATATTGTATTGATCTTCTACACCATACTCATTACTAGACTCTGTTAAATGCTCATCTGAGTAGTCAATACCAGTCACTAAGAACTGATTTTCGGTCCAATTTAAATCATTCTGCCAACTAAAAGTATTTCGTTTGGTTGTGGCATAGCTTGGATATGTAGTGCTACCTTTGTCATCTCTTTTATCGATACCATACCCAATATCCAACCTAGTTCCCCATTGTTCAGTTACTGGAACAAATACAAAACCATTAAACTCTGTCGAATTAAAAAGTGTATATGTGTTTTCAGTATTAAAACTACTGTCGTATTCAGACTTCCCTTCTACATGTGTAAAGCTCAGGCCAGCCTCAAGCCCTGAGGAATAACGTTTCGAAATACTGCCGGAAAGTGATTTATCCCTATATGCATCATCATCAGCATCCAGTCCAGATGTGGCGAACGTCCTGTTATAACCCTGTGTTTCAAATAGGCGAGCACCTAAGTTAAACCGAGTACCATCAACTTCTCCGCCATAATTTAATCCATAATCACCGGTCCCTCGGCTCCCCCCCCCTACCTTTACAGTTAACTTTGGATTCCCGGTGCCCTTTCGAGTAAAAATTTGTATAACACCACCTACTGCATTTGCACCGTACAAACTAGACTTTGGGCCCCGTACAATTTCGATTCTCTGAATTTGATCTGGGTCCAAGTGCTGTATTGGTGCTTCACCAAAATCCATTGAGCTAGCTTTCACACCGTCAATCAAAATTAGCGTTTGTGCAGTTCTGGTTCCCCTCAAAAAAATGCCTACCTTGCTTCCTGGCCCACCTGACTGTTCGATTTGCATACCCGGTGTTTTACTGAGCAATTCCGGCACACTGGTAGCCTGACTACGCTCAATTTCTTCCCGCGTAATCACGGTAACCGGAGCCAGAGCCTCATCCACCGACTGAGCAGTTCTGGAGGCTGTCACGACCACTTCCTCCAGCTCGATGATTTCTTCACTGGCCTGAAGCGTGCCTGCCAGACCTGCTGTGGCCAGGGCGACTGCAATACGCAATGTGCGGGACATGGGATTATTCCTTGTGTGTGTTTTCTGGCGTCTTTGAAGCCTTAGTGAGACTTTCTTTTCTGACGCTCTCAAGTTGTTGGCAAAGGGATTCGGCGGCATCCAGCGCCCGGGGTGTTGGTCTGGATATCAAATTGCCCTGAACGGTAAACAGATGGTGCTGTTTCACCGCCTGAAGATCGCTCCATTTCGACCAGCGCTCTTCGATGGCTTTACCGTCTTTAAGATTGCTGGAGCTGACAATAACCTCGGGGTTCTTGCCAAGAATGGATTCCATGCTGACTTCAGGTACCCGTATTTTTGAGTCAGCATAAATATTCTGGCCACCACAAAGCTCTATCACCTGCCCGATAATCTGGTTCCTGCTGATACTCATCAGCGGTTTGTTCCAGATCTCATAAAAGACAGTGACAGGCTTTCTAAACTGGTATTTCTTCTTGATGGATTGATAACGAGTCAGAAACCTTTTGGCTTCTTTATCCGCTACCGCAGAGGTACCAAACAGTTTGCCCAGACGCCTGATGACCGATGCGATCTCAGGAAAGCTTAGCGGATCAATGTAGAAAACTCTGACACCCAGTGACTCAAGCCTCGACGTCACTTTCGGGCTGTTGCCCCCTGCCCAGGCCACCACTATGTCTGGTTTCATGGTGGCAATGGCTTCAACACTAACATTGGGAAAGCCACCTAGTCGGGGAACTTTAGCGACTGAGGGTGGGTAGTCGCTGTGATCGTCAACCGCAACAACACGAACACCCGCCCCTGCAGCATAGATCAATTCGGTTGAACCGGGAGAAAGACTGATTATTTTTTTGACGGATTTGGGAACACAGACTTCCCTTTTCAGGTCGTCTTTTACGCAAACCTGTGCTGCCTGCAACAATGTCGTATGACCAGAAATTACAACAGCAGCCAGCCAGGTAGCAGACAGAAGATACCTCTCAGCGAAGCGCAGCACTTTTGCGACAGCCTTCTCGAGTGGTGAACGACTTGGTTCTCGACTTGTTTGATGCAGATGCCTCATGGAATCCCTGAGATCGATGTTTCTCAGGGCGGCAGACAGCCGGTCGGACACAAAGTTCCAACCGCAGAATTATTCTGACTTATCTCTTGCTCAGAGACTTGTCAGTATCCGGGGAAGATATGAATTTTCCCAACCGCCAGGTGACCCGCCCGGTTAGAAAGCCCAATTGCGTCGAGCTTCCATGGTTGCTTTACTGAAGGCAGGTCTCCTGGCTCCGGGATCATCATGCTTTTCTCACCTTCCCGGACCTTGAATCCAGTGGTTTAGGAAGCCTGCAGGGGCTTTCTTGAGAGCGCATTACTCCGTCACAGTTGCGGGCACAGCCGGGTTTAAAACCCCGTTCCCTATCATTTGCAATCGGGTAGTAGACCGTTTCGCAAACAATCCACAGCGTCAGAATATGTCAGCACTTTTTATGCGCTGGCCACTGCCACCGTGGGACCTTCGTAAAGGTCGGGCATATTACCCGAACTTTCGTTTTAATTCACCCCTCTTGCGAAAAGCGCAATTACCCTTCGATTTTTGACTTCGGAGAGGCCTGCCAGAGCACCTCTCCTTCGTTCTTTCTGGCACAATGCCTTGAGAGCACATACATCGCATCGGACAACCTGTTGAGAAAGGTAATGAGAGGGGCATTAACGTCGACACCAGATTCACGCAGTCGGATCACTGCACGTTCGGCCCTGCGGGAAACCGTTCTTACCATATGACAATGACAGGCGGCAGTCCCTCCACCCGGCAGTGTAAAATTTTTCAATGGTGGTAAATCTTCATTCAATTCGTCAATCAATGCTTCCATGACTGTCGTATGTTCTTCCTGAATCAGTTGATATCCGGGCATAGCCAACTCCCCGCCGACATCAAACAGCCTGTGCTGAATCTCACTGACCCGACTCAGCTGCGACTCGGTCAAGTCATCGGACTGCCTGAGCACATTTAGCAACATACCCATCCAGCTGTTTGTCTCATCAACGGAGCCAATGGCTTCAATCCGATCATCCGCTTTTGACAGTACATCACCACTGCCAATCCGGGTGGTTCCCTTATCACCGGTACGGGTATAAATTTTGGTCAGGCGATAGCCTTTGCGCTCTTCTGTCATCTTAAATATTCCCTCAGACGTAATTATTTAAGTAACGAAATATTTTTCACTGATAAACAGCTAACAATTTTTTCAAATCAATATTCTGCTCAACGGCATCCGCCATTCTATTAATACCTTCTTCCCTGAGCGCTTCGTAGTCCACTGTCGCTAATTGCCTGAGACCAGACCAGGTTAAAAAGGCATTACAGGCTGCCGTTGTTTCAAAAATGCCATGCAAATAAGTACCAAATATCTGGCCATCTTCAGACATGACACCGTCCACCCCCTGTTTCAGTTGAATGAGAGGGTTATCAAGAGCCGAGCCCCGGGTAATACCCGCATGAATTTCATAACCGGTCACTGCAACCTTTTCCATATCGGGAAGAGAGAGGCAACCTGCCACCTGTTTCAGCTGCTTTTGGGGGGATATTGTGGTTTCCAGGTTCAGCAACCCCAATCCTTCAGTGCTGCCTGGTTCTCCCTCGATACCCTGAGGGTCATGTACAATATTGCCGAGCATTTGATAGCCTCCGCAGATACCCATCAGTTTTCCGCCATATCGCAAATGCCTGAGAATATCCCGGTCCCATTCATTCTCTCTTAGATAGTCGAGATCAGTCCGGGTATTTTTGGTACCGGGAATAATAATCAGATCCACCGGAGGAATGGGTTCACCTTTGCCAACAAAGTGAATCTGAACATCAGGTCTCAGCCTGAGGGGATCAAAATCAGTGTGATTACTGGTACGGGTCAGTATAGGCACTGCAATTTTTAAAACTGCATCGTTATCATGGGAGATCTGTTGTGACTCAATCGCATCCTCAGCCTCCAGATGCAGGCCATGGAGATAAGGAAGCACACCCAGCACCGGCTTACCCGTTTTTTTCTCGAGCCATTCCAGTCCCGATTCCAGTAGCTTGATATCACCTCTGAAGCGATTGATCACAAAACCGGCTACCCGTTTTTGCTCTGATTCCGACAATAGTGCCAATGTTCCGTAAAGATGGGCAAAAACCCCGCCTTTATCGATATCAGCAACAATAATAACCGGACAGTCGGCGGCCTGGGCAAACCCCATGTTGGCAATATCCCTGTCACGCAGATTGATTTCTGCCGGACTTCCCGCCCCTTCAACCAGCACCAAACGGTATTGCTCTGCCAGCCTGCGCCAGGATTCCAGAACGCACTTCAGCAACCTCGGTTTGAATTCATGATAGGTCTGGGCATTCATTTCCCCGATAGAACGTCCATTGACGATCACCTGTGCACCTATATCGGAGTTAGGCTTCAACAAAACAGGATTCATATCCGTATGGGGCTCAAGACCCGCCGCTAATGCCTGCAACGCCTGGGCTCTGCCAATTTCGCCGCCATCCTCGGTCACCGCACTGTTCAGAGCCATGTTCTGTGGTTTGAAGGGAGCCACTGGGATACCCCGCCTGCTGAAAGCTCGACAAAGTCCGGTAACCAGCGCACTTTTCCCCGCATCACTGGTGGTTCCCTGAACCATGAGAGTGCGTCGCCCGGGCGGTATTGAGTGATTCATAAGTTCGAGAATGGCAGTCCTGATAATAAGGTGAGGCAGTTTGATATTGTTCAGTGAATGGATGCAAGCGCTTTCTTGATGTCTGACATCATTTCTCCATGGGATACTTAAGTGTTCGAAAGCCCTCTGTCACCGAAAGCCTCACAGATTCGATCCATAAATCTATTTCGGGTCAGGCTCTATCTGTTAACATACTTGGTAGTCCAACTCCTAACGAACCCAGCCCGAGCATGAGTCGATACTTATATTCACTTTTATTGTACCTTTTGGTGCCCTTTGTCCTGATAAAGCTGGTTGTGCGCACTAGAAAATCTCCCGCTTATGGCCATCGCTGGGGTGAACGCTTTGGTTTTATCAAAACGTTGCCCAATGACAAACCCGTCATATGGATCCATTCCGTTTCTGTGGGTGAGACCATAGCCAGTGCGCCGATGGTTAAAGCCTTGATGAATCAATACCCCAATTACCGCTTTGTCGTCACCACTATGACGCCCACCGGCTCCGAGCGTGTTAAAAAAATATACGGTGAACGTGTTTCTCATGTTTATTGCCCCTACGATTTGCCAGACGTGCAAAACCGTTTTTTAAATCGGACTCACACCAAAATGGCTTTAATCATGGAAACAGAGCTATGGCCCAACACCATTGCCGCCTGTAAAGCCAGAAACATTCCTGTTGTTATCATCAATGCCCGGTTGTCAGAGAAGTCGGCCCGGGGTTATGCAAAATTGAGCTCACTGACTCGAAACATGATGCAGAACATTCATCAGGTGGCCTGTCAGACCGAGAATGACGGTGAAAGATTCAAACAACTGGGCTTGCCTGCTGAACGTCTGGCCATAACAGGCAGCGTCAAGTTTGATATGTCTGTGGATGATGAAATCAACAACAGTGCAGCTTTGCTTAAATCCACATGGGAATCGGGATTAGGCCGCAAGACAAAAATACTGATAGCTGCCAGTACCCACGACGGCGAGGACAAGCCGGTTCTGGATGCTTTTCGCAAAGTGCACGAGAAATTATCCGATACCCTGTTGTTGCTTGTTCCCCGACATCCCGAGCGCTTTGACCGTGTTTTTGAACTGTCAGAAAGTCTCGGATTCAACACCATAAGGCACAGTCAGGCTACAGAAACTTCTATAGATACCCAAGTGATCATTGGCGATACAATGGGTGAGCTGATGAAGCTGTACGCAACATCCGACATAGCCTTTGTCGGAGGTAGTCTGATTAAGAACGGAGGTCATAATATGCTGGAGCCCGCCGCCTTGGGGATACCTGTTTTATCCGGCCCCAGCGTTTATAACTTCACAGATATCAGCCAACAGCTAGAAGACGCTGGCGGTATGAAAACTATACAGAATTCAGAACAACTGGCAGCAGTCGTATACGATCTGCTGACAGACGATGCAGCCAGAAAAAAGATGGGCGGCCAGGCTCAAAGATTTGTGGAAGGTAATAGAGGTGCATTGCAAAAGCTTTTGAAACAGGTGTCAGAAACCATTGATCATCTTGGCTAAGTGGCCACAGAAAGTGCAGTGATCGCCTGACTGGACATCAGAGCCAACTCAGTTGAACAGAGTCGACAAATGTCTCGACTCTGGCTCCTGCCGTCGTTCTGCCTCATAAATCCATTGACTCGAAGCGCCCCTCTTAAGTACTCAGCCATACGGAATCGAATATTTCTGGCTTATTGGGCAGGTGCTCTGCAAGGCCCAACGACGGGAACATAGCAAGCTATGTGACCAGAGTTGCAACGCAGCACGACTGCATGGATGCAGGAGCTAGAGCAACGCAGGAGCAGTTGCCGCGAGTGCCTGAACAATGAGTCAGAAAATATGATTTCGTATGGTTGAGTACTTAAATTACCGATCTCCGCTAGAATACGAAGTGGCAACTTAGTCGTAGACCTGTGTCCATTTTACCGGAGAATATCATGGCTCACTGTGTTCGCCATCTTTGCTGCAAGCATTAGCTACCATGCCAGTTGTTAGCCCTCAGATTGTCTTCCAGCAAACAAAATTCAGAATAACCGGCTTTGCAAATATATTTTACTATTTCTAAATATTGTGTCTTCAGCATAGCTAGAATAACATTGGAACTGTACAGTGGAAGTGAGGATATATACCCTTGTGCAAAACTGTTAAAAGGGGTTAATAGACATTCATGATTGCTACCGCAATTCTCATCAGTGTCCAGCTGATCATAAAGATCAATCATACTTAGTAGCCAAAACCCCAGTTCTTCTTTCACTTTAACTTCTCTTCCAACATATCTATTATCATCAGCTAAATCCAAGATATATATTTTATCTTTATTTTCATGATATTTTTCATTCCTGGTATTTCTATCACTAAGATGCAGTCTTACCGATCTATTTAATATGATATCTACGTCCTGACTTGGCTTTTCAGGGTCAAGATGATTAACTGATAAAACCTGCCCATAGCGATAAAATGCTTTCTTTAAGGTTTCTTTTCGTATTTTCCCGTTAAAATATTCACTGTAAATATCTGATAATGTTTCACCAGGAACCCAGGCATAACTGGCAACTAAATGTTTTTTATTTTCCAGAATAAAGGTTGCACCTTTTTCAGGAAATACCAGTTCAGCATTTTTTAAACCAAGCCATGAATAACTCTTATATTCTTTCTTTAATTTCCACTCAGTATCAAAATGAGTACTTTCACATGATTCGCAGTCTTCTCTAGTAATTTTAACGAACCATCTTTTGTTCAGAGATATAACAGAAAAGACTTTTTCAACCTGACCGCCAGAAGTCTTTATTTCTTCTATCTCTTGTAAATGATCATCGAAAAGCATTCTGACGGCATCATAGTATGAGTTAACTTTTCCAAAGTCTGGCAATTTTGGAAGCCCTTTAAAATCTGCTTTTAAAGAAAAAGGATGCAGCAAGCAGAACAGAAATATTATTAGACGCTTTTTAAACATTTTTTCAACTCAAGTATTTTTATTGTTATCGGCACTTCAAAAAATAGCTTTACTAATCAACCTCAACCAACCTCAAGACAGCCAACAAGCAAACCTGATCTTGTTTCGATAAAAACTATTAGCGTTGTCACTTGATATTTAGAAAACAGTCATAGACTGAATCGACAAAGACTGGCCAAAGTGGAATGGAAGCTCAAGAAGCATAACCAGGATCTCAACGGCAGGGAATTTGTTCTATTGAAAAACTCCGTTAGCGAGATCATAGTAAGAGAGCCTCAACATGTGTTTACTGTAAACTATTGTTTAACAGTGGATCATAACAGGCGAATTAGACACTCTTGCCAATATTTTATTATCGACAGTTACCAGAGCAAGGCGTTATTTCGACTTAACGAAATTAAACTTCACATATTTCCTATTTTGTTGAAACTGCAATGCTAATGTAATGCCACACTAATTAAATCAAAAGTTATTTTGTACTCTTTTTCCAAGCCTAAATCAGAACACCTTGTAAAAAAAACTTCATCATTTTCCAGCGCCCTGTACATTTTTGATAAAAAATCTTTTACTTTCTCGTGAATTTCTTCATCTTTCAGGTCGTCTGTTTCTGAAAAAAATACAGGCTCTAAGTTACCACATGCTTCACCGCTCCCATCAAATGGAAAGTGAGCCACCCCTTCATAACGGGACATTGATTCATTTATACTTTGCAGCATATGATGGGAAGAAGCTTCTGGCGTACAGCGAAGCTTTCGTTTTTTTATTTTTCTTACATAGATAACTTTTGAAGGAACTGCATCTGGCTGCTCCCTGGCACTTAATGTTGCCTGATATAGTTTTAGCAAATCGAGATTGCAATGCAATATTGGATGAGAAAAAATAGGTCTGCCTTTTTGATTTATTTGATATTGTTTAACAATTATCTCATCAATGAGGGAGTCTAAACTACTGATTGCATCATTAAGTGGTGATGCATTGGCATTGTATGAGTACAAAATAGAGATAATAAAAATAATTCGAGTTATTACACTTGCTCTGTGATTTTTCATGTGCTTCAGGTCTGGTTACTTCGAAAACTAACCCTAAAATGTAGCACTTTTTTATTATTTTGCAGGATACCCAAAAAAGGAGAAGACCTGGTGGGATAATACACCAACTCACACGGAAAACGATACAAAAGTTTGAGATCTATAGACAAAATAATAGCGCTGAAACCAGCGCTGTTATTCTGCCATTCAAAACTGTTTAAACCAAAATGTATCTGTCAGTTTGCACGACACTGGGCGGGAATGGACATCTCCTCTGAAGACACTATCCAATTATTCAGCTGGGTAAGGTCTTCCGGATTCAGAGTGCCTGCTGTCAGCTTCAGCTTCAATGTGTTCACGATAAAGTCGTAGCGGGCGTTCAGGTAATCACGCTGGGCAGCAAACAGTGTCTTCTGGGCATCCAGAACATCGGTAATGTTACGGGTACCGACTTCATAGCCGCTCTCAGTGGCTTTCAATGCACTTTCAGAAGAGACAATACCCTGACAACGAGCTTCTACACGAGCGACATCAGAATTGACGGTGCGAAACAGGTTACGGGTACCGGAGTTAATCTCACGTAACGCCTTGTCGTAATTCTGCTGAACCGATTCCATCTGGTAAGTCGCCTGACGAACCTGGGAGCTGGTTGCACCACCGGCAAACAGAGGCAGGTTAAATTTAACGCCTACTACTGTCTGGTCACCATCACCGGTCCTTATCCCGTTGGAGTCAATATTTACTCTGGCAGAGTCTGCATCACTGGAGTTGTAGTTATAGCTGGCAAAAGCATCAACAGTCGGAGCATGTCCTGATTTCTTGGCCTTGATATTGCTCTCTGCGGCTTTCAGGCTTTCACGTGCGGCCTCAAGCTGCAGGTTATTCTTGAGCGCGTTGTTGACCCATTCATCAGAGACAGCAGGCGTGGGAGCAGTGACGGGCATGGTTTTATTGAGTTTGCCAATGTCCCGAACATCTTTATTGATGATTGTGCGCAGCGCTTCATAAGACACCGAGAGGCTGTTTTCACCATCAATCCGGACCACCCGAGCGCCGTCATAACGCGCCCTGGCTTCGAGAACATCAGTCTCCGCAATAAGGCCCACATTATAACGTTCACGTGCCTGATCCAGCTGCTGCTTAACCGCTTTTTCTTCGGCTATGGCGGTGATCAGACTGTCTTCAGCTCTCAGCACATTAAAGTAGGCTTCTGCAACCCTGAGAATAAGATTCTGTTGCTCATAGCTAAAAGTGACTTCCGCCTGGGCGCTTTGAAACTTGGCAGAATCATAACCAAACCAGCTGGCCATATTGAATAATGGCTGGCTTAATGTGGCTCCCCAAGTATGAGAGTTATAGTCGTCTTTAACGTCACTGACTGCCGCCTCGAGAGATGTTTTGTTGTACTGAGTTCCCCCCGACAAAGACAAATTGGGCAGCAATAGAGCTCTTGCCTGGGTGCTACCTTCCTGAGTCGCCATCATATCGGCACGTGCAGCGGCCAGCTGGGCATCATTTTTCAACGCCAGGTTGTATACTTCCAGCAAATTGTATTCAGTCTCAGCCGCTTGGGCAGACATAATTGAGCTGGCCAGGGCTGCCAGTAAAAAGCCTTTAAGATAAGTTTTTGGCATATCTCCAGTTCCTTGAAAAATGGGCCCGAAAGCCGAACAATAATGTCGGTTTACCGGTTGTTACTCAAGCGCAACTCGCTGAATTTACACTAGTTTACCTGTCGTCAAAAGCAATAAACTCAATGTGAAAAGATTTTAACCGGCTTCTTATTACAGGCGACCTCGAATCCAATAATTGTTTGCTCAGGAAACCGACACCTAATGGTCATCCACTGTCTTATAGTTAAACAGGTAATATTACGTGCTGAACATGAACTTTCAGGAATCCGTTGTTATTCAAACCGAAAATCAGGAGTGGCAACCAAGCCCCGCCATTAAAGTGTTCCGTAAGCCTCTGGCCCGGGAAGATAAAGAGTCAGGACATGCCACCAGCATCGTTCAGTATGTTGCCGGTGCCAGTTTTCCTGAGCACCCTCACCCGGGTGGTGAGGAAATTCTGGTACTTTCAGGGACTTTTTCGGACGAGACGGGAGATTTTGGTCCCGGCAGTTATCTACGAAACCCACCAGGTAGCCAGCATGCGCCTTTCAGTAAAGGAGGCTGCGTGATATTCGTGAAGCTTTGTCAGTTTGATCCGTCAGACAGGCAAACTGTTCGAGCCAATATGTTCGAAGCCTTGGGCCGGAATGATTCAACCGGTGTTGCTGAGGTGATTCTACATCAATTCAAATATGAGAAAGCTTCTACGCTCAGAATTCCTGTAGGTAAAACCTTATCTCTGCTAGACAGGTCTGGAGGAGTAGAAATACTGATTATTTCTGGTAAGCTTTCGACAGCTTCAGGAGACTGGCCTGCTGGCACGTGGATAAGAGCCCCACATTTTAATTACGATTTTGAGCCGGCAACGGAAGACACTATCGTTATGGTCAAGTCTGGCCACCTTCCTCTTTAGCAAGGCCATGCATTACAATTGAGCATATGGAAACCAGGACAGAAAAGGCTCGCTATAAAGCCGACCTCATCAAGCAGCAAAACTTGTGTGAAAGAAATTTCCATAAACTCATGCTTCTGCTGCCCGATCTTGAGGAAAAAGATAACGTTGTTCTTTCATTTTATTTCGCTGGCAAGGAAGGGCAGGCGTTGTTTCAGGTGCTAGAGCGGGCTCCTTTTACGACCGTTCTGCAAGTCGACCTGGATGCAGCCTGGAGTGAGTGGCTGAAGCTGCCCGAGTTCCGAATCCGGATTTATCTGGATGTCAGAATGGCCGAGATCATCAGCGTTAATAAAGAAAGACACTTCAAGGCTATCTACCCTTATCCCAATGAAAAGATGCTCATGCCTGACGAAAAGGAACAGTTGAATCAGCTTTTTTCCGAATGGCTGAACTTCTGTCTCACTCATGGTTTAAGTCAAATTTGATATGAACTGAAGATGTGCCAAGAGTCACTGCTTTATTCTTACCTCCCTGATAAAATTATGAAGAAGACTCGCTGCAGCCATTATGAATTATGAGAGAGCCTATGACCGGAATACGCATCATTCAGTTAACAGATACCCATCTGTTCGGCTCTCCTGAACGCAGATTGATGGGAGTAGACACCAATCAGAGTTTCCTGGACGTCTGGGAGAAGATTCAATCCTCATCCTTTAACCCGGACGTTTTCCTTGTCACCGGAGACCTTTCCCAGGACGAGAGTCTGGAGTCCTACCAGTCGCTGAAAACGGTTCTGGATACCAGTGATAAACCTTATCTCTGGACTTGTGGAAATCATGATGATGCTCAACTGATGCAGCGGGTCAGCCCGGAAGCCATGAGCCCTTATCTGGATTCAGGCCCCTGGCAGATCATTATGCTTAATTCCCAGATTCCGGGGCAGGTTCCGGGCTTTTTATCGGACAAAGAGCTCCAGCTTCTGGAAAAACACCTCTATGAGACCCCGGATAAACACACACTGGTGGCTTTTCACCATCCGGCATACACCATTGAGAGTCAGTGGCTGGACACTATCAGCCTGAAGAATGCTGAACAGTTTATGAGCCTGATACAGTCATACTCCAATGTCCGGTTGGTTATCAATGGTCATATCCATCAGGAACGGGATCAGATCATCCAGAATACCCGGTTTCTTTCTACCCCTTCTACCTGTGTCCAGTTCAAGCCTGAATGCGATAATTTCATGCTGGATGACCGCTGGCCGGGCTATCGAGAGCTTGAGCTAATGCCCGATGGCACCTTGCACACCCGGGTGGTCCGACTGGAAGGCTACTCTCTGAAACCGGATCTGAATGCTAACGGCTATTGATAGCCCCCTTCAATATCAGCATTTTTTATTAGAACCCTGACTGTTTTTTTCTAGATTGATAATTAGGAGTAGTAAAAAAGGAAGTAGGATTATGTCCAGGGTTAGGTCAATGCAGTTCGATGACCAGGATAAGATCTTTTGGGATTCGGGTCAGGAATTCAGAAAGAGACAAACCGCCAAGGAACGCTGCAAGCAGAGAAAGAAAAAATCCATTCGACAAGGCATTGAGGATTATTGGGATAAAAAGTCCCTCCGTCAAAACCTCGCCGATCCCTTCGACGATGTAGATGACGATGATGATTACAGTCAATGGGATGACATCGAAGGTGAACAACCCAGGCATTGAAGTTGATACAATAAGGCCGCCCGTCTGAGGCGGCTTTTCTTATTACTTCAAGATTCAAGAAAGCGCATCAAAGTACGGGCAACCAATTCTGGCTTTTCGGCATGAAGCCAATGTCCTGTATCGGCAATTTCTCTCATAGCCGCTTTAGGAAATCGTTTAAGTACTTCTTCCCGGTGTTCTGCAAGAATGTAATTCGAATTACCGCCCCTCAGGAACAATACATCACCTTCAAAAGACTCCTTTCCGGAATTACCCGCAGAAATATTCAGATAGTTATGATGAATCGCTTCCAGATTCATTCTCCAGCAGTAACTTCCCTCGTCATTGCGATAAAGGTTCTTCAGAAGAAATGTTCGAATGGCCAACTCCACTATATGCTGGCGCAGCGCATGATCAGCATCGGCCCGCTTCTGAACAGTCTCAAGATCAACAGCAGACAGACCCGCGAAAACATCGTCGTGCCGTCGCACCCCATACTGCACAGGAGCTATATCCATAACAGCCAGTTTGTTCACCCGGTCAGGATGAGTCAAAGCCACTTCCATAACGACTTTACCACCCATAGAGTGTCCTAGCAGGTGTGCTTTCTCAATCTGCTGATCATCCAGATACTCAACAACATCGGCAGCCATAACAGGATAATCCATTGCGTCATCATGGGGAGAACGACCATGGTTGCGAACATCCAGGCCGTGAACCATGAATTTTTCTGCAAGCTGGCGATTGATAGCCCCCAGATTTTCCTGTGATCCAAATAATCCGTGTACACTGATCAGGGGTTCACCTTCTCCCTGTTGTCTGGCATACAATTTCATGGGTTATTAATCTCTCCTTCAGTCTCGCAGCGATCCTCGCAGAATAGGGCATCATTCTGGTTGACCACGTGGACATCGTATTTCCTTAAGATACTTTATCAGTATGGTCTTTCTTCAGTAATACGGGAAAAGCCTAAAACTCTCCCTCTGACATAATGCTAGTCTGAACTTTATAACTTCACTATTTGGTAAGGACACCATTATGAAAGGCTCTCAGTGGCTCTGTGGCCTCTTAATCTCGGTATTTTGTCTGCCAGCCTGGTCTACGCCCCCCTTAAAACCCGAACTGCTCTCCGAGCAGGTACAGGCAGACAAAGAAGGATGGTGGAAAACTGGCTTCCTGGTTGGCACGGTTTCCTCAAAAGGCTGGGAAGTGGGCTTTATCTGGGAATCCGGAGAGCTGGAAGTTCTGGCAGGGAAAGGCGCCTTGAATGGCACAAACTACCCAGCCAAAACCTACGAGGTATCGGTACAACCTGAATATTATTACCTCTGGGACAAACTGAGAGTTTCCAGGAAACCTTTAGTGATCAGATACAAATATCCATTTTGGTCTAACCCTTTCGCTACTAACAGTGGTTATCGAGTGATTGATGTCCAACCGGTTGAGAGCAGCTTTTCCAAAACGCCTTCATTTACACAATACCCTAATGGCATTGATTTAAATCCGACGATAAAAAATTCAAGAACCTACACTCAGCGGCAAACATTCGGGCTGGTGCTCCATGTAGCCCGTTGGTTACTGAACCACAAATGTACGGTATACCTTCATTTGGGTGGCACCGCCAGGAGTCTAAAAAGCAGGCCGACTTATAAACCGTCTCTTGAATACAATGCCGATAAACGTGAATATGAACACCAAATGGTTTTAACCTATGAAACTTATGAAGTAGAAGTGCCCAACGTTGTAAGGCTACACACGGACAGTGAAGCCATTTGTTGCTATGCAGAAGATTCCGCTATGTCGCAGTCAGAAGTCTATGTTGAATACTATGGAGCAAAAGCCCAGGCTGATACCGTGACGTTCTCTATTCTCAACTCCATCCATGTTGCCCCCCCCTTCGACGAAGAAGAAAATTAATGACTCAATCTGACGTAACAACAACATCTGGTTTGATACGTCAGAACATCTGAATACCGCGAAAACTGATTAAACAGATACAGCCGCCCTGATATGAGGATGAGCCTGATAATCAGCCAACTCAAAGTCATCAATAGTAAATTCAAACAGATCGCTGATGGCAGGATTCAGCTTCATTATTGGTAAAGGAAGTGGCTTGCGGGTCAGCTGTTCTTCTGCCTGTTCCAGGTGGTTGGAGTAAAGATGGGCGTCACCAAAGGTATGAACAAAATCGCCCAGATCCAGGTCACAGACCTGGGCAATCATCATGGTGAGTAGTGCATAAGAGGCGATATTAAAAGGCACACCCAGGAAAATATCAGCACTGCGCTGGTAGAGCTGGCAGGACAGTTTGCCATCCAGAACATAGAACTGAAACAGACAATGACAGGGAGGTAAAGCCTGCTTACCCATCGCGGCATTGTCTTTAGGGCTGAACTTTACGTCGGGCAGCACACTGGGATTCCAGGCACTGATGACCAGCCTTCTGGAATCTGGATTGGTTTTTATTTCATCCAGCAGCCACTGAATCTGATCAAACGTTTCTCCGTTTGCACCTTCCCAGCTTCGCCACTGCTTGCCATAGACAGGGCCCAGATCACCTTCGTCCGTCGCCCACTCGTCCCAGATTCTGACACCGTTTTCCTTGAGATAGGCGATATTAGTGTCGCCCTTCAGGAACCAGAGCAACTCATGAATAATGGAGCGCAGGTGACACTTCTTGGTGGTAACCAGCGGGAAACCTTTCGACAGATCAAAGCGCATTTGATAACCAAAAACACTGTACGTTCCAGTGCCGGTCCGATCAGATTTGAAAGTGCCTTGCTCTTTTACATGACGCAGGAGATCAAGATACTGTTTCATGACGTTGATCCTTTATTTATTAACGCTCAAGGCTGTTATTTCCGCTCATGGCTGTTATTTCCGCTCACGGCTGCCTTCTTACCGGGCCTGTGTTTATACTTTTTCAACCAGGCCCGATCATCCTGATTCTGACCATCCACCAGTGGGAACTTTTTATAGGCTACCACCATAAGCGCCACACCCAGAAGGATCATGGGCACCGTCAGCAACTGCCCCATCGTCATCCAGTCAAAAGCAATAAAGCCCAGCTGCTGGTCGGGCTGCCTTACAAATTCTACGCAGAAGCGTCCAATGCCATAGACCAACAAGAATAGTCCCGATACTGCCATACGGGGGCGAGGTTTGGCCGAGAACCACCAGAGTGCTCCAAACAGGATGACACCCTCAATAACAAACTGGTAAAGCTGTGATGGATGCCTTGGCATCCGGGAGGGATCTGTCGGAAATACCATAGCCCATGGAACATCCGTTACCCTTCCCCACAGCTCACCCCCTATAAAGTTACCCAGACGGCCCATACCCAACCCCAGAGGAATGAAAGGGGCAATAAAATCCGTCATCTGAAAGAAGTTCTTATCAATCCTGCGACCAAAGAGAAATACGGCCAGCAGAACCCCCAGCAAGCCACCGTGAAAAGACATGCCACCTTCCCAGATGCTGAACAGCCAGAGCGGATTTTGCAGAAAATAATCAAAGTTATAGAACAGCACATAGCCCATGCGTCCACCCACTATGACCCCGACTGCTATATAGAACAATAAATCTCCGATTTGTTCGGGATTCCATAAGCCGTTTGATTTCTTGGCTCTCTGGACCGCCAGCCACCAGCCTCCGGCAAAACCCACCAGATACATCAGGCCGTACCAGTGAACTTTGAGTGGCCCAAGGCTGATCGCAACGGGATCAATTTGAGGATATGGGATCACAGGAGGATTCCGGATAGTTCTCTAGGAGGCTGACCGAGAATAGACTGCCCCACGCGGCAACTACTCCTGCGTTGCTCTAGCTCCTGCATCCATGCAGTCGTGCGGCGGCAGCAAATTGGTCTGAAAATCCGCTTTTGTTCGTCAAATAGCTCGCTATTCTCCTCACAAAACCGAATTTTCATCCTCAATTTTCTGCCGTCCTCGCTAAGGGCGCTATCCTCGGTCAGCCTCCTAGGTTTGCTGTTACGCACTCCTCTCTTTCAGTTTGAGAGAAGTGCCATGGATATTAGTTGGACCAGTGTATCAGCTGTATAGAGGAGTGGGCCAGCTGGCCAGACTCTTTTACATTGAGAAAAGAAACTTAAACCCTACAATCACTAACAGGAGAGCAAAGAGTTTTTGCAGCTTTTCAGAAGGCAGCTTATAGGCTAACTGAGCACCAAAGCGGGCGAACAGCATACTGGTCAGGACAATGCCAAGAAAGGCTGGCCAGTAGACATAGCCAGTACTCATCAACGGCAACAGCTCGTTTTCCCGACCCAGAAACATGTTGGCAGTGGTTCCCATGATAGCAATCGGTAAGCCACATGCGGCAGAAGTCGCCACCGCCTCAGTCATTGAGAGATTGCATTTGCGCAAAAAGGGTACCGACAGGCTTCCCCCTCCAATGCCAAATATACTGGAAGCCCAACCGATGAAACCTCCAGCTGCGACTAGTATAGGTCGTGCCGGTACCTTGCTGCTTTCAGAAGGCTTGAAGCCAAACCACATCTTTACAGCCACTGCCAGGGCAAATGTCCCAATCACTTTCTGAAGCATCGAACCTGACATCTGGATCGCAGTGTAAACGCCCAGCCATGAACCCAACAGAATCCCCAGGGTCAAAACACTGAAAACAGGCCACTGAACAGCGCCCTTGGCATGATGAGTTCGAATGGAGCTAACTGAAGTGACAACAATAGTGGCAAGCGAGGTACCCACAGCCAGGTGAGTGAGAATATCGGGAGATAATCCCTGCAGTTCGAAACTTAAAACCAGTACCGGAACAATTATCAGCCCTCCACCGATCCCGAACAGACCAGCCAGAGTCCCGGCCAGAGCACCGAGCAGAAGATAGGAAAGAAAAATCATTGAACAGCTATCCAGCTAAGCAGCCTCAAATCAGGCATCCTGTCGTGATTACCCATAACAGAGGCCATCAAATATTATCAGGGCAGCATTCCTTAAAGGAATGAAGAGTGACCCTTATTGTAAATAAAATCAACAAGTTAATTAACCAGAAAATAGCGATTTAGCTCATCTCTTTCAAAAAAATAACCCGACAGGAGCTCATCAAGGCTCAACACAATGACCGCATTGAATACAGCATCGAAGCATCCTCCCTGAATCCGGAGCTTCTGCAACATAAACAACAAAGCACAAATTTTGCCCCATTGACTAGCAATAAAGCATTCCTTCTCCTAGTCTGGTTGTTACAACTTTTTTACATAACAAGAATAAAAATGGCGATACTCTTAAAGTCCGGCTGGAAGGACTCGGTAGCGGATCTCTTAATCGGGCTCTTATCCCGAACGCCTCGGGCGCTCTATTCTGTCATAGGCTTGGTATTTTCTTACGTCTTACGAGCTAAAAAGGGTCACATTGCCCGAGCATCAATGCAGCTGGCTCTGTTAACTGTATCCGAGAAGAAGCATAAACAGATCATTCAACAGTCTGCACGTCACACCGTTGATTATATTCTTACCCTGCCTTTTCTTGATAAGTTGGCTTACCTGCTCAACAATCAGGATGTCGTTGCCCGCGCCCTTTCAGAAAACAAGGGTGTGGTTATACTCTCTCTCCACATGGGCCCCCCTGATTTGGGAACGCTGGCACTCTCACAACGGGGTTTCCCGGCAACGACCCTGATTGGTTCAGGAAAGCAGTCGCCATTGACTCATAAGCTCGGAAAGGCCTTTCTTTTGAGGGTCGGCATTGAACCCATTGTGAAAGGTGACCCCACTGCCCTGCTTCAGGCTCTGAAAAAGAAAAAAGCCGTATTTCTATACAGCGATCTCCGCTCAAAAGAGATGCCTGTGACATTTTTTGGACAGGCAACCCGAGCCCCTGCCAGCGGAATCATGACAGCCCGTCTTCTAAAAACTCCCGTTCTCTTCCACTACTGCACATTTGAAAATAATCAATGGCAGTTGCATTTTGAGCCTCTGCCACTGACCCGAACCGGTAACAGAAAACTGGACACCCAGCACGACCTCCAACAACTGATGAATAGAATGGAAGAGGTGATCAGGGAGAACCCCCAACTGTGGATATGGCATTACGACCGGTTCAAATTGAAAAACAAGATTTACCGGAACAACAGCTTTTCATTATCTTCAAACAAGCCAGATGTATCATAAAATCTTTCGGTGCGGGTAAAGATGGCTCAAGATCAGACTCTGAACGACAGCTCTCCTTAAGACTTCAACGTTCAAAATTTTTCACTGGTGACTGTCCCCCCTTTATAACAACTTTCCATGGCTGGCAAAAGCCTGCGATCATGGCGAGTTGTTCGATTAAGTTAACGGTATTCATTGCACTGCTCTCAGTTATTCCCTGAAGGGGCTTTTCAGGAGATCAAAGTGTTACCGAAATTGCATTTAAGGGTATTTGCTTTGGGCCGGCTTTTCGTAATTTTTCCGTGCCTCTCAATCTACTTCCAATAACTTTGCTACACTTTTGTCATACGTCAGTCCTGCCAGGTCTAATGTCAGTTATCTCTCATTTCCACTGATTTGGAACCGCCGCCATGCCTCTTCACTCTATTCATCGAAGCAATAGCAGGGACTATCAAAAGACTGATGACGTTTACGCATCGTCTGATTTATCCGTCAGTATGCCGAGGTACAAAATGCCGAAGACATCCGAAGACCCTCGGCATGCTTATCAAGTCGTTCATGATGAGCTGATGCTGGACGGTAATTCCCGCCAAAATCTGGCCACATTCTGCCAGACCTGGGTAGATCCGGAGATTCATGCAATCATGGATGAATGTGTCGACAAAAATATGATCGACAAGGATGAATATCCTCAAACAGCAGAGTTGGAAAAGCGGTGTGTACATATTTTGGCTGATTTGTGGAATTCACCGGATGCAGCAAACACACTGGGTTGTTCCACTACTGGCTCAAGCGAAGCTGCTATGCTCGGCGGTATGTCTCTTAAGTGGCGATGGCGCGAGCGGATGAGGCAGCAGGGCAAACCTGTTGATAAGCCGAATCTTGTCTGTGGGCCAGTGCAAATCTGCTGGCACAAATTTGCCCGCTATTGGGATATAGAGCTTCGAGAGATTCCAATGGAAGGCGACCGTCTTATAATGAGTCCAGAAGAAGCCGTTAAACGCTGCGATGAAAATACGATTGGCGTCATTCCAACACTGGGGGTCACCTTTACCTGCCAGTATGAACCAGTAGAGGCGGTTTGCAAGGCATTGGATAAACTTGAGGAGGATACTGGCCTCAATATCCCGGTGCATGTCGACGCCGCAAGCGGCGGTTTTCTTGCTCCTTTTTGCCAGCCAGATTTACTTTGGGATTTCAGACTGCCAAGGGTAAAGTCCATCAACGCCTCCGGTCACAAATTTGGCCTGGCGCCTCTAGGCGTTGGCTGGGTTGTCTGGAGAGATCATGAAGATTTACCGGAGGATTTGATTTTCCGGGTCAATTATCTTGGCGGAGATATGCCCACTTTTGCTCTGAACTTTTCCCGCCCCGGAGGTCAGATTGCTGCCCAATACTATATTTTCCTGCGCCTGGGAAAAGAGGGCTATCAACGTATACAACAAGCCTGTTATGACACAGCCCAATACCTCAGCAAAAAGATCGAAAGCCTGGGTTTATTCGACGTAATCTATGATGGAAACGGCGGGATTCCGGCCATAAGCTGGTCACTGAAGGGGAACGTTAACCCCGGCTTTAACCTATATGATCTGTCGGATCGCATTCGCATCAGGGGGTGGCAGATTGCAGCCTATTCAATGCCAGCCAACCGTGAGGATCTTGTTATCATGAGAATTCTCGTTCGTCATGGTTTCAGTCGGGATCTTGCAGACTTACTGGTTGATGACCTCAGACGTTGCCTTGATTACTTTGAGAAGCATCCTGTGGAAAATTCGGGTAACGAAGGGGATTCATCCAGCTATAACCATACCGGCTTCAAGTCCAAATGACTCACCTCTCCTCAGGCTAGACTGACTTTTTTATCAGACGACTACCCCCTCCGAGGGTAACAATGTGTGGAATGAGGTAAACACCTGATGGCTCACAATTCCTCTCCCGGGGTCAGTGCTAAGAAGCTCACCGTTTTTACACTGGCAATTATGAACATCGTTGCGGTAGTCAGCCTTCGTGGCTTACCCGCAGAGGCTGAATATGGGCTCAGTTCAGTTTTCTATTACATCTTTGCAGCAGTAGTCTTTTTGATACCGGTATCTCTTGTTGCTGCAGAACTTGCCACCGGCTGGCCTGAAAAAGGCGGTGTATTCCGCTGGGTTGGAGAAGCCTTTGGCCCTAGATGGGCTTTTCTGGCCATGTTCATGTTGTTTATTGAAGTCAGTGTGTGGTTTCCTACTGCGTTGACTTTTGGTGCAGTATCTCTGGCATTTGTTGGACCGGACCAAACCTGGGATCAGGCCCTGTCTTCCAATAAGCTATTTGTGCTTATTGTTGTTCTTGTCATCTACTGGTTGGCCACTTTTATCGCGTTTCGGGGCGTAGACGCATTCTCTAAAGTTTCGAAGTGGGGAGGGATGATTGGCACACTTATTCCCGCCGCTGTTTTGATTGTTTTGGGATTCAGCTACCTGTTCAGTGGTCAGCCAATTCATATTGAACTTAAGTGGGATGACGTTCTTCCTGACTTCACTAATTTCAGCAATATTGTACTGGCTGCCAGCATTTTTCTCTTTTATGGCGGCATGGAAATGAATGCAATCCATGTAAAAGAGCTGGATAACGCATCAAAATCTTACCCGGTGGCTATCGCTGTAGCATCCATTGGAACAGTAGCGATATTTGTTTTTGGCACATTAGCTATTGGTTTTATTATTCCTCAGTCAGATATTAATCTGACTCAGTCACTTCTGGTGGCGTATTACGATCTATTCAAGTGGGCAGGTCTGGGCTTCCTTGCCCCATTTACAGCCATTTGCCTTGCCATCGGGGTTCTTGCCGGCATTGTCACATGGGTCGCAGGCCCATCTTCGGGTTTATTAACTGTCGCAAAGGCTGGTTATCTACCACGGTTCTGGCAGCACACTAATAAGCATGATATGGCAACTCACATCATGTTATTCCAGGCTGGAATAGTCAGTGTTTTGTCCGTACTCTTTGTGGTCATGCCTTCTGTGCAGGCTGCCTATCAGATTCTCAGCCAACTTACGGTTATTCTTTATCTGGTGATGTACCTTCTTATGTTTGCTGCGGCAATACATCTGCGCTTTACCCAGCCCAATCGTCCAAGACCATACAGTGTGCCCGGTGGCAAAGGTGGTATGTATCTAGTTGCAGGTATTGGCCTTTTTGGGTCAATGATTGCCTTTATCTTCAGTTTTATTCCGCCAGCCCAGATTGCTATAGGAAGTCCAACCACTTTCGTGTTCATTCTGATCGCCCTTACCATCCTCTTTATCATTCTTCCTTTTATTATTTATGCCTGTCGGAAGCCGCACTGGAAAGACGAGCATGCCGATTTTGCTCCGTTTACCTGGGAGATTGAGGATACTCAACCGGGCATCCCCAATGAATCTGATACTCACACCACACACCTGACAGAACGACATTTTCAATGGTTGCACAAAAAGAGAGCTGAGAATCAGGTTGAAATTAAAGGAGATCAGGCATGAGCTTCAACACGACTCAGTTGCAGAATCTTGCCAATGAAGCCCTGATAATTGGCAAGACTTGTCTTGAGGGGAAAAATGCCGATTATATTCCGTTCCTTGCCAGCGTCCCTCCTGGTTTATGTGCCATATCCATATCATGCTGCGATGGAACAATCATTCATAGTGGTGATTACGATTATGATTTTGCCCTCGAGTCCATCAGTAAAGTGTGCTCAATGTCACTGGCTATGCAACAAAAAGGCTCGGAACAGGTTAGAAAAAAAATCGGGGCTGAGCCTACGGGGTTGCCGTTTAACTCTGTTCTGGCACTTACAGTACATCAAGACAAGCCGCTGACACCTCTGGTTAATGCCGGTGCCATTTCTACTGTCAGCTTTATCGATGCTCCCGATAAAGAGTCACGCTGGCAGATGATCCTTGATTTCCAGAGGAAAATGATGTCCCAAAACGTTCGTCTCTCAGAGGATGTTAACACTTCCGAGCAAGAGACCAACTTTCATAACCGGGCCATCGCATGGTTATTGTATGCAGCTAACAACTGCTTCAGCGATCCAATGGATGCCTGTGATGTATATACACGTCAATGCTCAACTCTTGTTAGTTGTGATGATCTGGCAACCCTTGGCGGAACACTGGCTAATGGCGGGGTAAATCCAGTCACGAAAGAAAAGGTGATTGACCACGAACATATCGCGCCTATTCTCGCAGAAATGACGATGGAGGGTATGTATGACTATTCCGGGGACTGGGCATTTCTGGTGGGTTTACCGGGTAAGAGCGGTGTTGGTGGTGGCGTAGTGGCTGTCGCTCCCGGAAAGATGGCCATTGCCGGATTTTCACCACCACTGGATGAGGCTGGCAACAGTGTTCGAGCCATGAAAATGATTAGTCATATTGTCAATAGCCTTGATCTTAGTGTTTACCGCCCTTCTTGACGTAAGTCTGACAGTATGGGTCCTCTCCCTTCCGACCAGGGAACTTTGGCACTCCCACGATGGGGTTTTCAGCAACAACCCTGATTGGTTCAGAAGGCAGTTGCCAATAGCTCGTGAGCTTGGCAAGGCACTTCCACTACTGCGCGTTTGAAAATAATCAATGGCAGTTGCATTTCAAGCCTCCGCCACTGACCCGAACCGGTAACAGAAAACTGGATGCCCAGCACGACCTCCAACAACTGATGCATAGAATGGAACAAGTGATCAGGGAGAGAACGACAGCTCTCCTTACGACTTCAACGTTCAAAATTTTTCACTGGAGACTGCCTGAAAACCCCTTTAAGATAGGAGGGCTAACTCTCTCGGGAATTACTTTTATCCTTCTTTATCAACAACTTACCCCCCCTACCCAGACAAGAAAAAGTCCGAAAAGAAGTAGACATTTATACGGATAGTCTCTATAACATTTACTGTGACCAACACACACAGAGCACTTATAAAGTTACAGTGTCGTGTGAATCGCAGTAACAATTCGCGTTCAAAATACAGTGCCCAGACCAACAATAATATAAGTACGCCTATGATCATGGAGGTCGTGGCGAGGGGGAGCCGGATATGTCTATTTTTTCTCATTATCAGGAAAGGTATGAATCAACTCAGCAAGAGGAGATGAGCCTTCAGGAGTACCTCGACCTATGCAAGACCGACCCTGGTGCCTATGCCAATGCGGCAGAGAGAATGCTGTCAGCCATTGGCGAACCGGACGTTGTCGATACGTCTCGCGACCCACGTCTAAGCCGTATTTTTTCCAATAAGCTGATCAAGCGCTACCCTGCTTTTGAAGAGTTCTATGGCATGGAAGAAGCGATCGAACAGATTGTTTCTTACTTCAAACATGCTGCACAGGGTCTGGAAGAGAAGAAACAGATTCTTTATTTGCTGGGTCCGGTAGGTGGTGGTAAGTCGTCTCTTGCTGAGCGCCTTAAAGCTTTGATGGAACTGAAACCATTCTATGCCATCAAGGGATCGCCCGTGTTTGAATCACCACTGGGTCTGTTTAATCCCGACGAAGACGGCAAGATTCTGACCGAAGAATACGGTATTCCCGGCCGCTACCTGAAGTACATCATGTCTCCCTGGGCGGTTAAACGCCTGCACGAGTTTGGTGGTGATATTTCCAGATTCCGTGTTGTTAAAGTTTACCCAAGTCGTTTAAATCAGGTGGCTATCGCCAAGACTGAGCCAGGTGATGAGAACAACCAGGACATTTCCAGCCTGGTCGGCAAAGTAGACATCCGTCAGTTGGAAGAATTTTCTCAGGACGATCCGGATGCCTACAGCTTCTCAGGCGCACTCTGCCGAGCCAACCAGGGTGTAATGGAATTTGTGGAGATGTTCAAGGCACCTGTAAAGGTTCTGCACCCACTGTTGACTGCTACTCAGGAAGGTAACTACAACTCTACAGAAGGTATGGGGGCTATTCCTTTTGAAGGTATCCTGCTGGCGCACTCCAACGAATCCGAGTGGCAGACCTTCCGTAACAACAAGACCAACGAAGCATTTATTGATCGTGTCAACATCGTTAAGGTTCCTTACTGCACACGCATCAACGAAGAAGTGGGTATCTACGAAAAACTGCTGGAACACAGCTCTCTGAAAGATGCGCCCTGCGCACCCGACACTCTGAAAATGCTGGCCCAGTTCTCCGTTCTGTCCCGCATCAAAGAGCCCGAGAATTCTTTGGTTTACTCCAAGATGCGTGTCTACAACGGTGAGAATCTGAAGGACACCGACCCTAACGCCAAACCTCTGCAGGAGTACAAAGATTCAGCCGGTGTTGATGAAGGCATGGACGGACTCTCTACCCGCTTTGCATTCAAGATTCTGTCCAAGGTCTTCAACTTCGACTCCACCGAAGTAGCAGCCAACCCTGTGCACCTGATGTACGTTCTGGAACAGCAGATTGAGCAGCAGCAGTTCCCGGATGAGTTGACTGATCGCTACATGCGCTTCATCAAGGAATATCTGACCCCTAAATATGTTGAGTTCCTGGGTAAGGAAATTCAGACCGCCTACCTGGAGTCCTACTCTGATTACGGGCAGAACATCTTTGATCGTTATATCACTTACGCTGATTTCTGGATTCAGGATCAGGAATTTCGTGATCCCGATACCGGACACATTCTGGACCGCAGCGCCCTGAATGATGAGCTGGAAAAAATCGAGAAGCCAGCTGGCATCGCCAACCCGAAGGACTTCCGTAACGAAGTGGTTAACTTTGTTCTGCGTGCCCGGGCGAACCACGAAGGCAAGAACCCAAGCTGGTTGAGCTACGAGAAAATGCGCGCGGTGATCGAGAAGAAGATGTTCTCCAACACAGAAGATCTGCTGCCAGTGATCTCCTTTAATGCCAAAGGCTCGAACGAAGACCAACGCAAACATGCAGACTTTGTTAAGCGCATGGTTGAGTATGGGTACACAGAGAAACAGGTTCGCCTACTGTCCGAGTGGTACATTCGGGTTCGTAAGTCTCAGTAAGTCGTGAGCCCATTTGCAGCTATGGCAGCATTCATAATTAATCGCCACAGCGCCTTTGCGGGCGCTTCTGCATCTTGTTTAATCAGGAAAAATAGTCATTTTTCAAAGAACGACATAGCCATGGCAGTAGGAAAATAATTCTGGATAGAACAAACAGCCACAGCTAAGCACCCAAGGAGAGCGTCCTATGAGCATAATAATTGACCGACGCCTCAATGCGAAAAAGAAAAGTACGGTCAACCGTCAGCGTTTCCTGAGACGCTATAAAGGTCTGGTAAAAGAGGCAGTTCAGGACGCTGTCGATCAACGCTCTATTACTGACGTTGACAGCGGCAGTGACATCAGCATTCCCAGAAAAGACGTGTCAGAACCGGTTTTTCATCATGGTCGGGGCGGCCGTGTGGAACAGGTTCATCCAGGCAACAAAGAGTTCACCACCGGTGATCGTTTCCAGCGCCCTCAGGGTGGAGGTGGTCAAGGCAGTGGTGAAGGCGAAGCCAGCAACAGCGGTTCTGGTGAAGACGATTTCATTTTTTCCATTAACCGTGAAGAGTTCCTGGAATATCTGTTTGAAGATCTTGAGCTGCCCAATCTGGTTCGCAAAGAACTCAAGGATTCCACCGACTTTAAACTGAAAAGAGCAGGCTACACGACTGCGGGCTCTCCTGACAGGTTGAACGTAGTTCGCTCCCTGAAAGCAGCTCACGCCCGTCGAATTGCTCTTTCCGGTAAAGAAAGAAAAGAGATTCGTGCCCTGAAACGTCAACTGCGTGAAATGGAAGTCAGCCCGGAACGCAACGATGAAGTTCTGAGAAAAGAGCTGAAGGATCAGATTGCTGCGCTGAACAAAAAACTCAAGCGTCTGCCCTTTATCGACGAGTTCGATCTTAAGTTCAACAACCTGGTGAAAGTGCCGCAGCCCTCTAGCAAAGCGGTCATGTTCTGTATTATGGACGTGTCGGGGTCTATGACCCGTGAAATCAAGGACATCGCCAAGCGCTTTTTCCTGCTGCTCTATCTGTTCCTGGAACGCAATTACGAAAAAATTGAAGTTGTTTTCATTCGTCACCACAGTGAAGCCCGTGAGTGTAACGAGCACGACTTCTTCTATGCCCGGGAAACCGGTGGCACTGTTGTATCCTCAGCACTGACACTCACAGACGAAATAGTTACCGAGAGATATTCCCCTGATGAGTGGAACATCTACGTAGCACAGGCATCTGACGGCGATAACTGGGAAGCAGACTCTGCCAAGTGCCGTAATATTATTGTCGACAAACTGTTGCCTCTGACTCAGTACTACTCCTATGTAGAAATTACTGATCGTCACCACCAGAACCTGTGGCATGAATACAAAGCGATCGAAAAGAATCACGAAGGTCATTTTGCCATGCAGCAGATACGACATGCTGGAGAGATATATCCGGTGTTCCGCAAACTGTTCGAAAAGAAGGAGGGTCAAAATGCCTGACAGGAAACGCTACGAGCAGGACATCGATCCGCATGCATCAGGGCCTTCCTCCGAAGCTGCCAATGTTCAGAAACCATCACGTCGTGCAGAGCCTATTTCCAAGGGCTCTGAGTGGACTTTTGCACTGCTGGAAGAATACGACAGAGAGCTGGCAAAGTTGGCAGAACGCTACCAACTGGACACCTACCCCAACCAGATAGAAGTCATCAGTTCCGAACAGATGCTGGATGCTTATGCTTCTGTGGGTATGCCACTTATGTACAACCACTGGAGCTTCGGTAAACAGTTTCTCAGTAACCAGCAAAGCTACCAGTGCGGACAAATGGGCCTGGCCTATGAGATTGTGATCAACTCCAATCCTTGTATTGCCTACCTGATGGAAGAAAACACCATGCCCATGCAGGCACTGGTTATCGCCCACGCATGTTACGGACACAATTCTTTCTTCAAGGGTAACTATTTGTTCCGGCAGTGGACAGATGCAGACTCCATCATTGACTACCTGCTGTTCGCTAAAAACTACATTGCAGAGTGCGAAGAAAAGCACGGTGTTGACGCTGTGGAAGAGCTGCTCGATGCCTGTCACGCTCTCATGAATCAGGGTGTCAATCGCTATGAGCGTCCTCGTCCTATTTCACCAGAGGAAGAGAAAGCACGAATCAAAGAGCGTGAAGAATACATTCAGCGCAACCTGAATGACTTGTGGCGAACCATTCCTCTTCGTGAAGAGAATGAAGTAAAGCAGACTGAGCGTTATCCAAGGGATCCGGAAGAGAACATTCTCTACTTCATAGAGAAAAACGCCCCTCTGCTGGATACCTGGCAACGAGAACTCATACGGATCGTTCGCAAAGTGGCTCAATACTTCTATCCTCAGCGTCAGACTCAGGTGATGAACGAAGGTTGGGCAACCTTCTGGCACTACCACCTGATGCACGAAATGTACAACGAGGGTCACATTACAGAAGGCTTCATCATGGAGTTCCTGCATTCGCACTCCAACGTGGTGTTCCAGCCTGATTTTGATGACCCCCGTTATAGTGGCATAAATCCATACGCTCTGGGCTTTGCGATGTTTCAAGACATCCGCCGGATTTGTGAAAGCCCAACAGAAGAAGATCGTCGCTGGTTCCCTGATCTGGCCGGTTCGGATTGGCTGGAAGCCGTTCACTTTGCCATGAAGAACTTTAAGGATGAAAGTTTCATCATGCAGTATCTTTCACCCAAGGTGATGAGAGATCTGAAACTCTTCTGCATCGACGATAATGAAATCAACCCCTATCTTGAAGTCAGCGCCATTCATGACGACTCCGGCTACCGAAAGGTCAGGGAATCTCTTGCCGCCCAGTACAATCTGGGCAACCGTGAACCCAACATTCAGGTATACAGCGTAAACACCCGCGGTGACCGCTCTATCACCTTGCGTCACTTCATGCACCAGGGTCGCCCGGTAGATTCTGACAGTACTCGCGAAATCATCAAACATGTCCACAGACTTTGGGGCTTTGATGTGCATATGGAGTCTGTTGATGAGTGCGGTGGTGTAAAAACCATTTACGGTCTGCCCAGACAGGAAAAAAATGAAGAGACCGAGGCAGCCTGAAAAAGCTCAAACAACCTCTTTATCCATTAGCCGGATCCTCCAGAGTATCCGGTTTTTTGTTACCCCGATGCTGATACCGGTAAACTGCACCACCAAAGACAATCAACGCCATACCGTATAAAAAAATCATATAGCCAGCCCCACTGAAACCGAGAAGACAGTAACCGGACGCCAGTAAAATGATAATAAACCAGCCTGAAGTAATCCCTTCGGGTTTTCTCCGCTGAATCTGGAAGCAGGATAGACAGGCACAGAAATAAGTGAGCAACATAATATAAACTGCAATCAGCACGATAGACTCAAAATGCTTTTGAATAGTAGGTTCCACTGTTAACAGAAGCATTATGGACATTAGAATGGCTGTGATTAACAGTCCTTTCCAGGGTGATCCATAACGATTCAACACCGTGAATGCTTTAGGTAAAAGACCGTCCGAAGAGGCCGTTATGGCTACCCGGGAGTGCATAAGAATCCAGCCATTAAGGCTGCCAAAACAGGCAATAACAGCCATGGCACTGACCAGCTCACCGGCTCGGTCACCCAGCAAATAGCTGGCCGTTACAGAGAAGGGTGCAGCACTGCTTTGCAGAATATCGTTAGGTACAATACCCATCATTGCCGTGGTGCTCAGAATGTAGAAAAGAGCAGCCAGTAGAGTGCCTAATAATGTCGCACAAGGGACATCCCGCCTGGGATTTTTGGCGTGACACGCAAGGTTACAAGCTGATTCCAGACCTATAAAGGACCAAAGCGTCAACGTGATGGATTCAGACAAGATATGACTGGACGGTTGTCCGGTCACATTAAAGGAGCTAATGATGTTTACCGTTTCAAACTGACTCCAGCCCATAGTACTGACAATAATCACAGGCACCAGCATACAGGAAGCCGTAACGATCTGGAGACGACCTAAAAGACGAATATCGGTCAAATTGATCAGGCTGAGGATCCAGATGACAGCAATAGCTGCCAGGGCGGTTTCCCAGGGACCACCGAGCACAGGAAAGAAATAACTGAGATAGGCTACACCACTCAGAGCCACTGCAATGTTGCCAATCCATATGGCAGCCCAGTACCCATAAACAACCTGTGAGCCGATATAACGTCCCAGTCCTGCCCTGATAAAAGCGTAGAGACCGGAACCCTGTTTACAATCTGACCCCAATCGAACAAAAACCAAAGATAGCATTACCGAGCCAATAACCGTAACAATCCATCCCAAAAGAGTGATTGAACCATAACTGGCCAAAGATGAAGGTAACAGAAAAATACCGGCACCCATCATATTTCCTGTTACCAACATGGTCAGTGGCAAAAGGGATAATTTTCCAGACACCAAAGACACACCTCCATCATCAACAGCAATGAGCTGAGAAAAGTATTTTGAGTTATTCTTTGCCTAATCCTTATCCTTTTACTTCACTCTCCTCGACGAGCACTGACATCGCGAACCAGCTTTGTTATTCCTTTGGATAGCTGGATGTGTATCCCAAACCGCTCATTTATCGCTGCTACGAAGTTTTGACAGTTTAGACTATAAAGCGTTACAAAACGTTTTCCGGACCTTTGGAAATACCCTTTTTTTAAAGATCCATCCGGACAGCATCGGCGGGGAAAAGTAAAATCATAATAAGAGCGTTCCTGACGGCAGATAAAGTGGTAAATCCAACAATTGAGAGAGCAGTATGACTAATACTATTCAGCCTACAGTTGTTCTGGCCGGAGGAGGCCATGCCCATGCACTGTTCCTGAAAAGGCTTCAGAAGAAGCAAACACCTCCCGCTCATTTTATTCTGGTCTCTGCCAGTCGCTATACTCCTTATTCGGGCATGCTTCCTGGTGTCATCTCAGGACAATATACCGCTGAACAGTCCCACATTGATCTCGAGTTGCTGGCCCATGAGTCAAAATGCACATTCCTTAAAGCGACTGTCTCGGGGGTGGATACCAAAGCGAATGAATTGATTTTTTTGAATGGCGACCGACTGCAGTATGACATACTCTCCATCAATACAGGCTCTACACAGGCGCGTGTCATTGATGCAAAAGACAGCATCACCATAAAGCCAATCAGGCCTTTTTTATCTTGGTTGGTGCAGCCTTTGCCGGAACACATTAAGCAGAACGAAAGTTTTATTCTGGCCATCATGGGTGCTGGGGCTGCAGGTGTTGAGGTAGCCATGGCCCTTCACCAACGCTTCAAGCATCTTCACTCCCTTGAAATACATATTGTCACAGCTCAGGGTATCCTGAAGGGCTATCCACCGAAAGTTCAGAAAATGGCCAAAGAGGAAATTGAACGAAAGCCTATCAAAATACATACTCATTTTAGGGTAACCGGAGTCAAAGATAAAACCCTGATCAGTGATCAAAATGACCACCTGCCGTATGATTCCCTGATACTGGCTACATCGGCTGCTCCCGCTCGCTGGCCTTCTGAAAGCTCACTTGCGACCAGCCCAGATGGATTTATCCAGGTTAACCTCATGCTGCAATCCGTCAGCCATGACAATGTGTTCGCTTGCGGTGATGTCGCTGAATTCACTCACTCCAGACAGGCCAAGTCGGGGGTTTATGCGGTTCGACAGGCTCCGACCCTATTTCAAAATATTTGTAACATGCTTGAGAAAAAAACACTGAAACCCTATCGTCCACAGAGCCAATTTCTTTCTCTGCTAAGCTGTGCAGATGGTCGGGCTATTGCATCAAAAGGCTGCTTCAGTACCAGGGGACGCTTAATATGGCTTTGGAAAGACTGGATCGATCAACGATTTATGGCGCAGTTCCCCGTGCCCGCCACAGACTCCATGGAGTTCAATGGTTCCGATTAAAGCTAAACCTCACAGGAATTTTATTGGCCCAAAAGAAGCCTATGGCTTTTCTGATTTTAATGTTGTCTGTTGTGATGTCAGTGCCAGTCCATTCAAACGCGGTGGTCAGCCTTGATGATCTGGAGCAAAAGATCAAGCAGGCCAGCAACCTGCTGCTTCTGGATGTACGCCCCAAAGTCCGTTTCCTGCTGCTGGGTCATATTCCTGGTGCTGTCAATATCTGGCGCCCGGCTTTTCAGGCTGAAGTAAATGATTACCCCTACTCGGGAATGAGAGCCAGCAAGCAGAAAATGTCCGAACTATTAAGCCGACTCGGTGCTACTGCGGACACAGAGATTATTCTCTACGATGATCAGCAAGGCATGGATGCAGCCCGTCTCTGGTGGTTACTAAAACTCTATGGTCATGATCAGGTCTCTATCCTTGATGGAGGCCTGTCAGCTTGGGAAAAGCACAAAAAAAAGCTCAATTTCAAGTCACCTCTGACACCTGAACGATCCAATTACCAGTTCACGGGCAAACCCCACCCTCAATGGCTTGCTGAGATAGAAAAGGTAAAGTCGGTTCAAGCAAAAAAAGAGAACGCCATACTGGTGGACGTCAGAAGTCTCGATGAATTCACCGGCAAAACCATAAAGTCAGGAGCCTATCGCCACGGCCGGATTCCCGGAAGTATCTGGTTTGAATACAAGCAGACCGTCAATAAAAATGGATTTCTTGACAAAGAACGATTAAAACATCTCTTTCAGTCAGCAGGCATCACACCTGATAAAGAAATCATTGTTTACTGTCAGTCCGGAGTCCGTTCGGCTCATACCCTTTTTGTTCTTTCTGAGATACTGGGATACAACAGGATAAAAAACTACGACGGTTCCTGGATTGAATGGTCCTGGATGAGAGAGTTACCAGCCGTCCAGGGACCACCCAAAAAAAACCATATAAAGTTCACAAATCCTCTGCAGCGTAATTAATTCTAAAAAATACTGTCGTATCTATTCCTGAATATCAAAATGGGCTGTTATCTCGCGTCAATATGGTCTTATAATAGGTTTAGCTCTATATGGAAATGTAGGCTGTATTCTTGGCATGAAAGCTTTCTAGCCGAGGAGACATCACCAAAAAAGAGCTCTGTGATATGGACGACGCAGAATAGACATGTGACTAAAAATAAAACAACAAGGGTTGCTGTTTCCCGGCAGTTCCTTCAATGTTAATAATGTAGGAATCGCGCTGTATGGAAGCGACCAAGAAGGAAATGGAAGCTATGCTGGAAGGTACAGTAAAGTGGTTTAACAATCCTAAGGGATATGGATTCATCCAGGCCCAGGAAGCCACTGAAAATCAAGACGTACTCATACATTACTCCGTTATCGAAATGGACGGCTTCAAGACGCTGAAAGCCGGACAGCTTGTGCAATTTGAAATTGGCCAGGGACCCAAGGGGCTGATAGCCACTCGTGTCGTTCCTGGTGGTGGAGAAAGCGCAAGCCAGAGCACACAAACTTCCCGGGAAGAATCCCTGCCAGCCTGACAGTTATTGTCAGTCTGGCTCCAGAGTTCAGAGACAATGTCACCCGAAACTTTGCCTTGTCGAAGATAAAGGGTGACATTATCCTGACAGGGACTTGTAATGAAATGCGCCTGTTAATCAGGTAGCAGATGCCCAGTGTTTGGAAAAATGCTCGCCGGACGACCTGATGATCAGGGCAGAAAAGTACTGTGTGTTTTGATAAGTGCCATGAACATCACTTATCAAAACACACTAACCCTCTCTTTTACCGGCTATAAAGCCGGCACAAGAGGCATTAACAGAAATCCTGGACCGAGATCTTTTCTGTTTCCATCACTTTTTCAGAATGAATTTTTGGCTGATTTTTGCCAAGAATCATATCCGCTGCTTTTTCAGCGATCATCATTGCAGGTGCATTGGTATTCCCGCTGATCAGAGTTGGCATGATTGAGGCGTCAACCACCCGCAACCCTTCGAGTCCGTGAACTTTCAGACGAGTGTCGACTACAGCCATGTCATCAGCTCCCATTTTGCAGGTACCCACCGGATGATAAATGTGATTGGCATTATTTCTTATATAAGACTCAAGCTCATCATCGTCCTGTACATCCGAGCCCGGCAGATACTCCTCTCCAGCGTAACGGGACAACTCAGACGACTGAATAATCTGCCTCACTCTTTTGATACCCCTTACCAGACAGTCCATGTCGGCCTGTTTTTCCAGAAGATTCAGTTCAATCTCGGGATTATCCGTGGGGGATGCACTATTAAGGGATACTCGACCCCGGCTATGAGGCCTCAGGATACATACATGAATCGAAAACCCGTACTGTAGATATCTTGAGAGTTTACGACCATGGTCTTCCATGGCTGCTGGAATAAAGTGCAGTTGCAGATCAGGCCTTTCAACTTCCGGAGAGGATTTTATAAATCCGCCCGACTCTGCAAGGCTACTGGTCAGAAAGCCTTCTCTTTTATGGATATATTTCACTGCATCCCTGATAACTCTGCACATTCCCATCGGTCTGGCAAAAGCCATTGATGATGCAGTCTTGTCATTGGCGACAACCAGAACATCAGGATGTTCCTGAAGGTTTTCACCAACACCTGGCAGTTCATGCAAACAGTCAATATTGTGGGGAGCCAGTTTATCTCTGGCTCCGATGCCCGAAAGCAGCATAATCTGCGGAGACCCATAAGCTCCAGCTGAAAGAATTACTTCTTTTCGAGCAAAGAGCTTCCTTCTGGTAACGCCTCGAACAATTTCAATCCCTATAGCCTTTTTGCCTTCAAGGATAACCCTGGCAGTATGACTTTTGGTCATGACCGTCAAATTGGGTCTATCCATGACAGGGTGCAGATAAGCAGCCGCTGAACTGCATCTTAGACCCTCTTTCTGTGTCACCTGATACCAGCCTACACCTTCCTGATCAGCACCATTAAAGTCCGGATTGTTTTTTTCTCCAACTTCTATCGCACCTTTAATAAAAGCTTCACTCAAGCAGTGCTGACTTCTTGGGTCAGCAACATTCAGCGGGCCACCTACACCATGAAATTCAGAAACACCCCTCTCCTGGTTCTGGGATTTTAGAAAGTAGGGCAGGACATCATCGAAAGACCAACCTTCATTACCCAGAGCAGCCCATTGATCGTAATCTTCTCTTTGCCCTCTGATATAGAGCATGGCATTGATGGAACTGCTCCCCCCAAGGGTCTTCCCCCTGGGACAGTATATATCCCGGTTATTCATGGTGGACTGAGCCTCGGCATTCAGCTGCCAGTTATGAAAGCCATGGGGCACAGTAATTGCGGCTCCGGCAGGTACATAAATCAAGGGAGACTTATCGCTGCCTCCTGCTTCTATCACGCAGACCTGATGGTCAGGATTCTCAGACAGGCGGTTAGCCAGAACACAGCCTGCAGAGCCACCTCCCACAATGATGTAGTCGAACTCTGTCATATAAGTCACTTTATTATGAGTCTTTTTCAGCTTATTGCTGCTGAATTCTTTGCCGTAAAAGCTTACTAGCTAGCCCGCTATCGCTTCAAGTTCATTTTCCTTGCCTGGCATTTAGCCATCAAAATGTCTTTGCAACTCTCCCGATATCAGGGACTTATTCATGGACATGATTATTAGATATTCCGGACTTCTGAAATGCCCCTCCCGCAGAAGCAGACGGGAAGGGAGTCTGGGAGACCGTTGAAAAAACGCCTAGCCGGCAGCAAAAACTTCCGAGACCATAGCTTTGGCTTCTTCCTGAATTTGCCTGAGGTGGTCAGGACCGACAAAACTTTCGGTATAGATCTTATAAACTGCTTCAGTGCCAGAGGGTCTGGCAGCAAACCAGCCGTTTTCAGTAACGACCTTAAGACCACCAATAGCAGCACCATTTGCCGGAGCATGGGTTAATTTGGCAGTAATGGGATCACCCGCCAGAGTATCAGCTTTAACCCTATCCGGGCTCATGGCTGAAAGAACTTTCTTCTGCTCATCGGAGGCAGGAGCCTGCAGTCGTTCATAAACCGGAGAACCATACTTGTCTGCCAGCTCCTGGTAATGTTCACCCGGATCTTTACCTGTAACTGCAATAATCTCAGCAGCAAGAAGGGCCAGGATGAAACCATCCTTGTCTGTACACCAGGTGAGCCCATCACGGCGCAGGAAAGCAGCACCGGCACTTTCTTCGCCTCCAAAGGCCAGCTCGCCAGAAGCCAGACCATCGACAAACCATTTAAATCCGACAGGTACTTCTGCCACCTCTCTGCCTAAGCCTTTTGCTACATGATCAATCATGGCGCTGGACACCAGAGTCTTGCCAATTTTGGCATTGCCCGACCATTGCTCACGGTGGTTGTACAGGTAATTGATTGCCACCGCCAGATAATGATTGGGGTTCAGCAGACCATGTTCACGAGTCACAATACCGTGGCGGTCAAAGTCTGGATCGTTACCAAAAGCAATATCAAAGCGATCTTTCAATTCGATCAGCCCTGCCATGGAATAGGCTGAAGAACAATCCATACGAATCTTGCCGTCTTTATCAACATGCATGAAGGAGAAAGTGGGATCAACTTTCTTGCTGACCAGCTCAATATCAAGCCCATAACGCCTCGCAATGGGCTCCCAATAGTGAAGGCCGGATCCACCCAGTGGATCAACACCTATTTTCACGCCTGCCTTGCGAATAGCCTCCATATCAATGACATTTTCCAGGTCATCAACATAAGGTGTGACATAGTCGTATTCGGTAATAAAGCCGGATGCCAGCGCTTCATTAAACGACATCTGTTTAACACCTTCCAACCCCTGAGCAATGAGTTGATTAGCTCGATCCTGAACCCAGTTGGTGACTTCAGCACCGGCTGGACCTCCATGGGGCGGGTTGTATTTAAAACCACCGTCTTCTGGAGGGTTATGGGAAGGCGTTATGACAACACCGTCCGCCCTGTCCTGTTGATCCCGGTTGTAGGAGACGATGGCGTGAGAAATGACCGGAGTCGGTGTATAGCCTCTGCCTTCCTGGATTCGAGCCTTTATACCATTGGCTGCCAGCACCTGAATGGCGCTGATCAATGCAGGCTCTGACAGGGCATGGGTATCCATGCCAACAAACATGGGGCCGGTAATATTATGCTCGCGACGGTATTCGCAGATTGCCTGTGTGATAGCAACGATATGAGTTTCGTTAAAAGTGGCCTTGAAAGAAGTCCCCCTGTGTCCTGAAGTACCAAACTGGACTCGCTGCGAGGGGTTCAGTGGATCGGGCTGAATAGCGAAATAGTCGCTGACCAGACGGGGAATATTGGTCAGCATATCATCTGTGGCGACTTTACCGGCTTGAGGATGCATGAAGAATTCCTGAGTGAGTGACACTGAAGCATAAAGCAAAAGCCGCTCCAAGTCAGAACACAATATGGCTTGGGTTACCCGCCCTGACTACACAAAGACAGTATCGGAAATTGCCATTATACCGTGCTAACGATGACCCAGAAACGTCTTGCCAGGAGGCCCTGAACTCAACAGAGCCCTGGAGATGCCTTTAAAGAGTTGGAAGCCAACTACCCGCCATCAGATCACTTCAAACAGGAAGTGATTTTTCTTGCCCAATTTCACCAGGAAGAAACGTCCATACATGGCATTTTCTTCAGCAAAGCAGTCAGGCAGGTTCATGTTGTCGGCTGCGCCACGGGCTGCTCCATTGAAGAATACCGCATTACGACCCAGCGCATCTTTTACCTGCTTACCGCTTTTCACCATGCCAACTTCTGCAAACAGCTGGGTCATGGGATTACCTTCCAATTGATCTCGCTTGACGGTTGCACTGGGCAGCCCATCCAGCTTCAACTGTTCAAGATCCGTTTCGGACAAACTGCTGATCTCTCCCGAGAACAAAGCTTCCGTGATACGCTCTGCAGCTTGCAGGCCTTCTTCACCATGCACCAGAAGCGTGACCTCTCTGGCTAGAATCTGCTGGGCCTGTGGACGACCTTCACGCGCTTCGTCTTCTTGCTTGATCGCTTCAATCTCTTCCTTTGGCAAAAAGGTAAAAAAGCTCATAAAACGGTAAACGTCAGCGTCCGCAGTATTCATCCAGAACTGGTAGAAAGCGTATTGGGAAGTCTTGGAAGGATCCAGCCAGACTGCACCGCCCTCGGTTTTACCAAACTTGGTGCCGTCGGACTTGGTGATCAGGGGCACAGTCAGGCCAAAGGTTCTGGCCTGATTCTGACGACGGGAAAGATCAATACCACCCACGATGTTACCCCACTGGTCACTGCCACCCACCTGAAGAGTGCAGTCATAACGACGGTTCAGCTCAGCGAAGTCCATCCCCTGGAGCAGGGCGTAGGAGAACTCGGTGAAAGAGATACCGGAACCTTCTCGATTCAGTCGCTGCTGGACGGATTCTTTGTTGATCATGGCATTGACGGAGAAATGTTTACCGACGTCTCGCAAAAAATCCAGAGCGGTCATCTCACCGGTCCACTCTAGATTGTTGACCACTAAAGCTGCATTCTCACCGCAGTTAAAGTCAATAAACTGGCTGACCTGTCTCTTGATCTTGTCAACCCAGCCTGCCACAACATCAGGTGTATTCAGCTGTCGCTCGGCTGCTTTGAAACTGGGATCTCCTATCAGACCCGTTGCACCACCCACCAGCGCAATAGGCCTGTGCCCTGCCATCTGGAAACGTTTCAGGACCAGCAGAGGAACCAGATGTCCCAGATGCAGACTGTCTGCAGTCGGATCGAAGCCGCAATAAAGAACCCTTGGCTGTTCACTCAGATGAGCGTCCAGCTCTTCCACGGCAGTGGTCTGCGCGATAAGCTGGCGGGCCTGCAGATCTTTCAGAAGCAGATTTTGACTCTCAGACATTTACCTATCCTGCTATGAAGTCAACGAGACCGGGAGAAACCGTTACGGCCCAGTCTCCTGAATTAAACACTGCCGAAGCAGCCTTAGACTCAATTTAGCGGGTAAAAGTACAATAAAACGACTAAAGAACAAAGCCAGAAAAATCGGTTTAATTACATTAATTAACTTAGAGAGCGGTTTAGTTACCTTACTTTAGAAAAAACCACAAAGAGAACAGGGCAGATTGGTTGCTTTCAACTAATAATGTATAGAGCTTTGGGCCAGCGTCGATTCCCTGACACCCACCAGCAAAACATTTACAATTCGTTTATAGCTATATATCAATTCATTATGTAGCTTTTAGAGATATAATTCATATATATTCTTCACAAAACTTTAACCGAACAGCTACGAGCTATTTGAAATACTGTCTGATCCGAACCATGAAAGTGGCAGGTACCTGAAACAGTAATTCAACAGTAAATACGTGCAATGACCAGACTTTCTCCCAGAGGTGCCACGCGCAAGCGACCCGGTGGCATCAAGAGTTTTCCTAAGAGACACCTGTTACTGGTAACTGGTGTCGCGGCTACAGTGATGACTGTTATTGGCTTGCTACCCTCTCCACAAGTTGAGGCCAAACGCTCAGAAACCGAACTGCTTATTGACGAATTTCAACCTTCATCTCCTAAAGAAGCGCTGAAAGAACTGGCTCTTGAAGAGGAAGATGCTCCTGAGCAAACAGTTCCTGAAGAGACAAAAGCGCAACGTGAGGCCAGAGAAAAAGCCGAGCGACTGGCCGCGGAAGAAGCCGCTCTAGGTCCCCGTAAAAGTATCACTATCGAGTCCGGCGATAACCTCTCGATTTTGTTTGACGATATGGGTTTGAGCGCCAGAACTGTCTATGAAGTCTCCAGGACTCCAAAACTGGGCAAAAACCTGAACGATATTCTCCCCGGACAGACTTTTGAATACCGCGTCAACAGCAAAGGTGTTCTGACCCAGCTGCGCTATGTCCAGAATAAACTTGAAAGCATCCTCTATGAAAGACAGGGGAATGGCTACGTCGGTAAGAAAATTACCCTTCAGCCTGAATTGCGTATTGCCTTTGCGGAAGCCTCAATCAAAAACTCTCTTTTCCTGGCCAGCCAGAATGCTGGTCTGAGCGAGAAGATGACCATGGAGCTGGCAGGCATATTTGGTTGGGACATTGATTTCGCGCTGGATATTCGCAGTGGTGACAGTTTCAACGTGATGTACGAAGAAAAGTATCTGGGTAACGAGAAGCTCGGTGATGGCAATATACTCGCAGCGACATTTATTAACCAGGGTGAAGCCTTTACCGCCGTTCGTTACACCAACAGTCATGGTGATAGCAACTACTACTCTCCGGATGGCAAAAGTATGAAAAAGGCTTTCCTGCGAACGCCTGTTAACTTCACCAGGATCAGTTCAAGTTTTAATCCTAACCGCCTTCATCCGATTTTCAAAACCAAGCGCCCTCACAACGGGACAGACTATGCAGCGCCCACTGGCACTCCCATCAAGGCAGCAGGTGACGGTAAGATTCAATTTATTGGCTGGCAGAATGGTTTTGGTAACGTTGTCTTTATCCAGCACCCTCACAATATTGTTACCGTATACGCCCACCAGAGTCGTGTGAATAAAAGATTCAAGAAAGGTAGCCAGGTTAAACAGGGACAGACGATTGGCTATGTAGGCCAGACTGGCTGGGCGACAGGCCCGCACCTTCATTACGAATTCCGGGTCAATGGTGTTCATAGAAACCCCGTTACGGTCAAACTGCCTAATGCCTCTCCGATCCCCAAAGCTGAGAAGGCGCGCTTTATGGCATTTGCCAATAAAACCATGGCTCAGCTGGAAAAACACGGTGCAACCATGCTGGCCAGAAACGAGAAAGAGTCGAAATAACAACGATAGCCTCCAGGGAAGGGGCACTATGGATTATCAGAGATATGCCTGAATACTTTATCGGCCTGATGTCAGGCACCAGCCTTGATGCCATTGACGCAGTTCTGGTTGAATTTGAGGACAGAATATCCAGGCACTCCCCATCAGGAAACTGTCGACAGCTACAGGCAGTTTCCCATCCGCTCCCTGAAAATCTCAGGGAACAGCTTCTTGCCCTGACACAGCCTGGTCCCGATGAAATTGAACGAATGGCGCTGGCTGAGCCCGCTTTTGCCCGGGAATCGGCTGACGCCGTCAGGCAACTCCTGGAACAGGCTAATTTTGATTCGGATCAGATTTCTGCCATTGGCAGCCACGGACAAACCATCCGCCACCGCCCGGAAAAAGGTTTCACTCTGCAGATTGGTGACCCAGGTCTGATTGCTGAACTATCAGGGATTACTGTTGTTGCTGACTTCAGACGTCGAGATGTCGCGGCAGGTGGTCAGGGAGCCCCCCTTGTTCCTGCCTTCCACCACGCTGTTTTCAGTAGCTCCACATCAGACAGAGTCATATTGAATATCGGTGGAATGTCCAATATCAGTTTGTTACCCGCAGACCCTGAAAAGCCTGTCATAGGCTTTGACACCGGCCCGGGTAACGCTCTGATCGATTATTGGTGCCAGCAGCACCTCAACCAGAAATTTGATGCCAATGGCCAATGGGCCTCATCAGGAAGCGTGGATGACCAACTGCTGAATACGATGCTGAGTGACAACTACTTTTCTGAGGTACCGCCCAAGAGCACTGGCCGGGAACTCTTCAACCCGGGCTGGCTGGAGTCTCACCTGAGAAATTTTTCTGGCCTGCAACCTGAAGACGTTGCTGCCACACTGACTTTACTGACAGCAAAAACCATCGCTCTGGATATCTGCCAATACGCTCCGTCAGCCAAGGAAGTAATGGTTTGTGGCGGGGGTGCCAATAATAAGCAGTTGATGAGACTGATTGAAGATGAGCTTGACCCTCTGTCCGTTGCAACCACAACCTCGCTTGGCATAGCACCCGATTGGGTAGAAGCAGTAGCCTTTGCCTGGCTGGCCAGACAGACACTGTCAGGAAAACCTGGCAACCTTCCTGCCGTTACAGGAGCTGCTGGTGAACGGATTCTTGGAGCTATATTCCCGGCTGGATAAATATTGATAAAGTCGCTGACCAGACCAAGGCTGAAGAAATATCGTGATTTCTATTAACCTTCCGGAGCTTTCAAGAGTCGTTGCCTGGCTCCTTCAACACCGTATTTGGCGGTTAATGCTGGAGCAAGAACTTTATTAATTTTATCGACACTACTTCTCACCTTGTCCCTGTCTTGAATAGAGGTTAACCCTTTACTCATTAAAGACTCAATAGACTTTCTAAACTTATCAAAACCATTGCTACCCAGTTGCATCAGTGATCGTTCCTGTTTCATGTGAGCAGCCCATTCGAGTAGATCTGACTTCGGGGGTCTCTGACTCTTAAAGGTTTCAATCAGAGAAGGCATTTCATCATCAAGCCGAACAGAATTATTGAACAGTGGTTGAAAGTCGTAAGCATCAGCCAGATCCTGAGAGACACCTTCCAACTCCAGCTCTAATTCAAGCATCTCCAGCTCAAAATCCTTATTATCTATCGATTGGTATATATTTTCGCCAGTAGATGGGTCTATAGAATCCGAACGGACTCTTTCCGGATCACTTGCATGCAGGGGGGATGATCTGAAGTTCAAACTTTTGGGGACATCGTAATCCGAAGATACTTTCAGGTCTCCGGGTGTATCATAGTCTGTACTTTTCATCCGATTAACAGGCACATCATATTCTGGTTTTGCTTTCAGATTTGCAGACGCACCATATTCAGTGCTTCTCTTCCGGTTAGCAGGCACATCGTATTCTGGTTCTTTTTTTAGTTTACCGGGTACATCATAGTGATTGGTCTGCCCAGATTTTAGATTTCCGGCAAGTGCCTCTTTGCCTTGGTTACGTGGTTTTGGCTGCGGAGCTTTACTCAGAGAGCCGCTTAGGCCTCCTCTGTTTTTTCTTCTCGTTCTAGGGGTGGGTACTGGCCTTTCTTTTACATCCGGTTGCTCTTGTCGCTTGTTCTGAACAAGCTCATCGGCCGTCTCTTTTACCTGAAGAGGCTGTCTGGATAATGATTTACTTCTTCTGGGTGCCACTGGTGGCGCCTTCTTATTGCTGCCTTGATTCGATTCAACTTCATTTCCACTCCGCTTCTGTTGGCCTGACACTGAAGAGGGGCTATCTGGAGATCCAGACTTTGGAATGGGGGCTGAGATGGATTGCCCCTTCAGAGGGAGTACCTGAATGAAAATCTTACTTTCAGCTTTCGTTGCCGCTCTCGACTTCAGTTCTGTTTGAGGCTTAGGATTTGGTTGCTTACTTTTTGCTTGTTCAGTCTTCAAGGAAGGAAGGTCATGGGGGCTAACTTTTCTGATTTTTCTCAGTATGCCTCCCAGCAGTGCTTTAATAGTACTTTTCCAGCCCTTCTTAACAGGTGAAGCCGAATATAAGGGTCCATTGCTTCCTTGAGGACCTGAGACATCTGTCATCACACACCATCCATGTATGCATTAATATACCTATCAGTATAATAGCCGGTAAATTCACCGCATTACGACGACTTTCAAGTTACTGACTACTGACGCTTCAGAGAGTACTTTTCTGACAGCATTGCCCTGCTGGTCAAACAAATAGGATGAGGGCCTGAGCAGCCACTTAACAGGGATATCCGGGCGCTGGCGCCCGGCAAGAAGAGTATTCAGATGGAAAAAGAAGAACCGCAGCCACAAGTGGCGGTTGCATTAGGATTTTTCACCAGGAATCGGGAGCCTTCCAGTCCCTCCTCGTAATCGACCTCGGCACCGACCAGATACTGGTAGCTCAGTGAATCCACGACCATCTCAGCCCCCTGCTTTCTGACGAGGGTGTCGTCGTCTGCCAGTTGATCATCAAACTTGAAGCCATACTGAAAACCCGAACATCCACCCCCGGTCACATAGACACGAAGCCTCAGGCACTTGTTATCTTCATCTTCCATGAGCCGATTGACTTTTTTAGCGGCATTGTCCGTCAGTTCGATCGGGTCCGGCATTACCGTTTCAACTACTGCGCTCATTTATCCTCCCGTGCTACCTGATCGCCACAGGCAAACCCTGTCTCTGTATACTCTCATCAGAGTCCTGTTCTTAAGGTCTCTGCACGTATAACTGTATTAATATGCTGAGTCCATTATCCAAGTAACCCAGCAAAGCAGTCAACTACTCAGGCGACTTAACCACTTTCGGTCAGTTCGTTTTTCACATCGTCTTCCAGCTCTTCCTGCCAGTCCAGGATATTGGTCAGGCTACGCACTGCACCACTTTTGACTTTAATGCTGACCATCACTTTCTCGGGCTTAAACCCGTCGGGAAGCGTCAGATTGATATAGTCACGGTTTTCAGGGAAAGACTGAAAATAACGGAACCCAAGTGTCTGGGACTTTTCCATCCCAGCCAGTTCCATCAAGGACAAAGACTCTTTCTTACCATCTTTGACCCCCTTGACAGAGACATTCAGAACTCCTTTGAGAAACGGATTGTCTCTGGCCACCTGAGAGACCACCATTCTGAAGCGATACTGATTTTTCTCCTCACCCTGCAGCAGATCAAATGCGTAGAGCCTGATGCCTTCAGCACTGTCTTCTGGAGCAAGAATACTCTTGTAAAATGCCAGATCCTTGCTCAGCAGAGCTTTTTCATCTTCCAGATCCCGAATAACACTACGAAGGCTGTTTGCCGCCTCGCGGTCCACCTTACTGGTTCTTTCCAGGATGACCAATTTCTGCCTGAGAGACTCCTCTAACCCCGACAAGTCTTGCAACTGATTCCTGAGATCTGAGTTTTCCTGCCTCAATCTAGATGCCTCGGTATCGGAAATCCGTCCCCCAAGATAATAAGAAAGAGCCGTAACCAGAACAAAGGCCAGTACCAGAAAAAGCCTGATCTTACGCTCTCTGGCGGGATCATCACGCACCACCTTCATACTACCCGGAGGCTTGATAGAAAGAGAATCTGGCATCTCATTTATCCTGATAAAAAAGCGGCATAATGAACTTTCCGGGTAAAATTTATACTTTCAGGGACAATCCCCACGAGCTCCCGACAACCTAATGTTATATAAGCACCTAACCAGATTCTTACAAATAGAATCCGCTGGACTATACAAAAGCCACTTTCCCGGCGGCTAAAAACAGTAACATTTCGACTCTTGTGGCACGATCAGGGTATGATAACGGGCTGTGACTAAAGACTGCCTGGCACCCTGATGCTTGATCGCTGGACTTCCCTCTGGATCAGATCGCCTCTGAATCTTCTCGCCCGCCCACTGAAAAAAACAGGTGCCCGGCTGACCAGATTACTCTGACTGGTTTCCTGATCGGGTTAGCATCCCTGCCTTTGCTGGCATTTGAACTCTATTTGCCTGCCCTGGCTGCCATTCTTTGCAATCGTCTGATGGATGGGCTCGATGATGCACTGGCAAGAATAACACAAACCTCAGATGCCGGTGGCTATCTGGATATCACCCTGGACTTCATCTTTTATTCGGCCGTCGTGCTTGGCTTTGCCTTCGCCGATCCTGAAAAAAATGCCCTGATGGCCAGCCTGCTGATCTTCACTTTCGTCGGAACGGGCTCCAGCTTTCTGGGCTATGCGATTGTGGCTCAGAAGAAAGGTCTCTCAGACCCTGACTCCAGCAACAAATCCTTCTATTACCTGAATGGACTGGCAGAAGGTACAGAGACCATTGCCATTTTTGTGCTCTTCTGTCTGTTTCCTCAGTATTTCCCGATTCTGGCTGCATTTTTTGCTGTAATCTGTATCCTGACAACCATGACCAGAGTCTGGGCAGGTTACCAGACTCTCAGGCAGGCAGACGAACTCGATACCCATCAGTGAAAGATAACCATGGAATTATTGAAGATACTGTTTCTACTCTTTGTTGCGCTAGCCGTCTTGGTCATGGCAACACAGCGGTTCGGCAAACCCATGAGTCGGGAAAAACAGTCAAAACTGTCGAAAATAGCCATCATACTGATTTTGATCATGCTGGTGGCCAGAATCATCAAAGAGTTCGTCTAAACGAAAGAAGGCAGCGCAAAGCGCTGCCTTTTTTGTTCACTACCCGAAGGGCGTGAAGAGTAATCAGTCGATTACTTCGATGTTCTCAGCCTGAGGGCCTTTGGCACCCTGAGTCACTTCAAACTTAACACGCTGGCCTTCGACCAGAGTTTTGAAACCAGTACCGACGATAGCTCTGAAGTGAGCAAATACGTCTGGACCAGAGTCCTGACTGATGAAGCCGTAACCTTTGGATTCGTTGAACCACTTAACTGTTCCGGTAGAAGCAGACATAATCAATTCCTGAAATTGAACAAAAATAGGGTGGTCACACACATGACCGCTTAGCTGAAAGCACCGCTACTACTTATGATTTATCAGGAAGATCTACAACTATGGAACTTCGAAACGCAAGACATAAATATAAGGCATAACTTAAAGCTAAGCTAATTGTATCTCAAATAGCTACAGAAGCAATGAGTACAACACGATTAAAGATATCGTGAAAATCAGCAGATACAACCCCGACAACATTGATATAGAGATAACCTGCATGATTATTTCTCATACCCGTTACCTTGATTCATTATTCCGCATCAAAACCTGCGACTGGAAGACCGCTATCAACGAGTATGCGGCCTTGTAAAACACATACCAAAATAGCCAGACAGACAGTTTTGTTGAATTTTGCTACTTATCCCCACACCCAGGCTCACACCAGCCACCTCGAGTAACACCCAGCCATACAACTTGCATCGAACATTTGGGTAGAGAATACTGCAGTTTTGAAGTTATAGCAGAGAAGTAGAGATCATGAAAATAAAAATACGACATCAGGAAGACAGAGACTTACCCCACATTGCAGAAATGTTTGAATATGAGGATTTGGCAGAAAACACCTCCCAGATCCCCTATAACCACTCAGACCACTGGAAACAGCTATTCCAATCCCGAAGCAATGAATCCGTTCAACTGATTGCGGAGGTAAACGGCAAGGTTGCAGGTCATCTCGGCATTCTTATGTCCAGCAAGCCTCGTAAAAAGCACGTCGCTACTTTTGGCATCAGTGTACATCCTGATTTTCAGGGACAGGGAGTAGGATCAGAGCTGGTTGACGAGATGGTACAGCTTTGTGATCACTGGCTGAATATTGTTCGCATTGAACTGGGTGTTTTCACAGAAAACAAACAGGCAATCGCCCTGTATAAAAAGTACGGGTTTGAGATTGAAGGGACGTCCCGCTTTGACTGCTTCCGCAGAGGCCAATACAGCAGCACCTACAAAATGGCCAGAATAAGACCGGATCTTCTGGAACAGCTGTCATAAACCAAGGCTTCAAGCCAGGAATAATCTGCAAATCCAGAACGCTGTCCTGAGCCACCAGTATCGCAGCAAGGTCTTCTGATTTGCACGCTTCATCGGTCCATACTTCAGGCATTGGACAGGCTAAGAATACAAGAATTAAAAGCCTATCAGGCATCACTGGCTCAGCCGACTGAGCCAGCCTGAGAGCACGATTAGCCCACGGGTAAGAGAGCGTTAAAGCGAGGCATTAATGTCTTTCTCTTTTCTGTATAGCAGCAGATCGAGCAGGCCCATAAAGAACGCTGAGGCAACAAAGGTCAGGTGTATCAGCGCCCCCCACATCAACTTGTCATTTGGGATATTACCCGTATTCATAAACATTTTGAGCAGGTGGATTGAGGAGATGGCCACAATGGAAGCAGCAACCTTGGCCTTAAGTGAGCTTGTATCCATTTTACCAAGCCAACTAAGCTTCTCAGAACTCTCATCCAAGTCTATTTTAGAGACAAAATTTTCATAGCCGGCATACATAACCATAACGATCAAGCCCCCAACCAGAGCCAAATCAACCAGCGTAAGCACCTTGAGTGTTACCTCCGTCTCATTCATTTTAGAAACGTTGAGCAGCAGGTAAGTAACACTCTGAAAAAACTCAATCAACAAAGCGATCAGGACAAGACTCAAGCCGATATAAATTGGCGCAAGAAGCCAACGGGCAGAATAGAGCAGCTTTTCAAACAGTTTTTCCATGGATATGCCAGATCAGTTGGTAAACCACTATGGATCGCCGAATACTAGCACAATTACTCTAAGCGAAATTATAAAAAGCCGTACTGATTTGCCAACCGAAAAATCACCAGTCATCAGTGCCAGGAGCGCCAACCGAGCAGTGCCGACGCATGAAAGACTTAAAGAAGCCTTTACCCAATATACCTGCTGTGTTGATGTCACCCCCTCAAGCTGACGCATCCTTTGACCAAAAACAACGCTCAGTCTTTGAAACCTGACAGGCAAGGATGGAGCATCGAAAACCTGAACAGGCTCACAAAAAAATCAAGGCATCAAAGCAGGCGCATCAAGGCCTGCTTTTTCATTCAGTCCACACATGATATTCATGTTCTGAATAGCCTGCCCTGCCGCTCCCTTCACCAGGTTATCTATTACCGACAGAATCACTACGGTATCGCCACCCTGTGGACGATGAACGGAAATACGACATTGATTACAGGATTTGACTGAACGGGTTTCCGGATGACTGCCTGCAGGCAAAACATCAACAAAAGGTTCATGACTGAACTTGTTTTCATAAAGCGCCTGAAGATCAATGGAATGATCTTTTACCGAAACGTACGACGTTGCATGAATCCCCCTGATCATGGGTACAAGGTGAGGCACAAATACCAGCTCCCCCCTGTAACCCTGCTCCCTCATTCGGCCTATTCCCTGTCTGATTTCTGGCAGGTGTCTGTGGCCTGACACACCATATGCCTTGAATGACTCGGAAACTTCGCACAACAAACTGGCCACTTTGGCTTCACGACCAGCGCCGCTGACTCCAGACTTGGCATCTATAATGACATCTCCTTCTACCAGACCATTTTCCATCAAAGGCAACAGACCCAGCTGTGCAGCTGTCGGATAACACCCCGGATTAGCCACCAGCTGCGCAGCTTTAATGGACTCCCGATTCATTTCTGGCAAACCATAGACCGCTTCTGTCAGCAGTTCGGGACAGGCATGATCAACACCGTACCATTGCCTCCAGTCAGCTGCATTGGCCAGACGAAAATCAGCAGCCAGATCCACGACTTTCACACCTTTGTCCAACAGCTTGGGCACGGAATTCATGGCAATTCCGTTGGGCGTAGCGAAGAAAACAATATCACAGGTGGCCAGGGCATCGTCGTCTGGCTGAGAATAAACAATATCCATCTTGCCTCTTAGCCCCGGATATAGCTCACTGACGGGTTTGCCTGCCTCTTTTCTTGAAGTAATCACCGTTACTTCAATGTCGGGATGGACCGCCAGAAGACGCAGCAACTCCGCTCCGGTATAGCCGGTACCACCAACAATGCCTGCCTTGATCATGGATACGACGCCCTAAAAATAGAATAATTATTTAAAATAACAGAATAAATATATATAAGGATTCTTTCAAGACTCGCTTCTGCAAATATTCTTTCTCGAAGATGATGCTATTTGCCCAAGACTAAGATAAACGCCTTTAAAGCCCTCATGAGTATCCACAGCCTCTTTATGACGGCGTGTCACTCTAACAGCAGGGTTTCAGCAAAACAACGCTCAGAACACAACAGAGCCAGTCTACAATGTTCAAGAGTTCACCGTTAAAGAGTTCACCCACCCCTGCACCCTGATATCGAACTCTGGAGTCTTTTCCGCTACTCTCTATTCGCTATCAGCAATCGAAAATAAAGGATCTCATGAATGCTCTGGGTTAAAGCCTTTCATATTATCGCCATGGTCTGTTGGTTTGCAGCCCTTTTCTACCTGCCAAGGCTCTTTGTTTATCACGCCATGAGCGAAGATCAGGTCAGTAATGAACGATTCAAGATCATGGAGCGCAAGCTGTACCGTGGGATTGCCCTGCCGTCCATGATCGCCACTCTGGTGCTGGGTATCTGGTTACTCCGTTTCAACCCGTCCTATTACATGAGCAGTGGCTGGATGCACGCCAAGCTGGCGCTGGTGGTTCTGCTGGTTGGCTATCACCACATGTGTGGGGCGTTCCTGAAAAAGTTTGCCAATGATACCAACACTAAGTCAGACAAATTCTACCGCATTTTTAATGAAGTGCCGGTTCTATTTCTGGTGGCTATTGTAATTCTGGTTGTTGTCCGTCCCTTCTGAGGATTAACAGCCTTGCGTTTCCGGCATATCTGCCGATAAGACGCCCTGAGTGGAGACACCCCGAACAGGTGTTTCCAAAGCTCGGGAGATCCTGTTATGAAGCGCAAAGATTATAAAGTCATATTTAAAGGGCAGATTCTTCCTGGCTTTTCCGAAGCTGAAGTCAAAAATAATCTGGCCCGTTTGTTCAATGCCGATGCACAGCGCATTGACCGCCTTTTTTCAGGCAAGCCCTATGCGGTTCGAAAGCCTGTCACCAGGAAAGAAGCCCGCCAATACGAAGAAGCCATTAGAAAGGCCGGCGGACAATGCCAGATTATGACCCTGGATGGCTCAAAAACATTGCCCCCTAATGAAGAAAGCAGCTCATCTATCTTTGCCGAGACCCCGCTGTCCAGAACACCCCGACAAAATAGTAATGAGCCATTGCGGCTGATAAGACGCATCGGACGAACCCGCTACCTGGCCATGAGTTGGCTGGTCGTAGCTATAGAAGCTATTGCCTTCCTGCTTCCTGATTATTTACCAATGCTGATCGGAGCATCCCTGACTATTCAACAGACTGTGTCAATGGTTCTGGGCATTCACAGCCTGGCAATCATGCTGACACTTTCTCTGGTCATTACCCGACTTCATGATATGGATCGAAGCGGCTGGCTATGGCTGTTTCTGGTCATTCCAGTTGTTAATATTCTCCTCCTTTTCTGGCTCAGTATCGGGCCGGGCACAGAAGGAAAAAACAACTATGGGGAGCCGCCGTTACCACCAGCCAATCTGACTCGTGCACTGGGCATTTATCTTCCCATCTCATTGATGCTTATTGGAGTCGCAGGCGCCTATCTCTATCAGGAAGAACTGGTAACCTGGATACAAATGCTGCCTGAAGCGACCTCGGAATGGACGGGCCTTGAGTATCCGCAATAAAAGGCTAAATTACCTTTGTATCCTGAACAGATTCTTGAGACATATTCTTATTATCTGCGGATGGCCTTCCCCCAAGATTGCAGAAATTCCTATAGAGGCATTCAAAAATAGCATCTGAATACGCATCTTTACGCAGTCCATTGACCTGCATCAATGGTTATAATCGAAACTTTTATAACGTTGCACGTACTACAAGCCGATATTCGTCTGGTGAATTGCAAACATGTTCACCCAAGGTTTCCGAATATCTGACCTGTGGGCCACCATGATGCAAACAGCTCCTTCAGTATTGCAACCAGGGTGCTTCGGCACACAGAGTAACACTACTATTGGAACATACCCCTTCAGGAGACTGACCGGAACCAATCGGTCGATCTCCCATTGCCCGTATTCTGCTAGGTATTATTTCTATGAGCACAGACAGCATTCTGGTCATCAACTGCGGCAGCTCATCCCTTAAATTCGCAGTGATCAACCCGACAACGGAAGAAGAGAAAATCAATGGCATCGCTGAACGCCTGGACAGCAGCGAAGCGGTTCTGCGCTGGAAGGTCAACGGCGAAAAAGGCTCTCAGGCACTCGGACTGGCTGCACACGAAGCAGCTTTGGAAGCACTCATGGGTCTCCTGCGCGAAGAGGGTCTGGTAGAAGGCATCTCCGCCATTGGTCACCGTGTTGTTCATGGTGGAGAGAAGTTCTCCAAGTCCTGCCTGGTGACAGATGAAGTTCTGCAAGCGATTGAAGACGGCACCAAGCTGGCTCCTCTGCATAGCCCAGCCAATCTGGCGGGTATTCGTGCCGCCCAGAAAATTTTCCCGGGCCTGCCCAATGTTGTTGTTTTTGACACTGCATTCCATCAGACCATGCCAGCCGAAGCTTACCTCTACCCGATTCCATACAGCCTGTACAAAGAACACGGCGTTCGTCGCTACGGCTTCCATGGAACCAGCTATCGCTACGTCGGTCAGGCTGCTGCCGATATGCTGGGTCTGGACATCAATGACAGCAATCTCGTGGTAGCTCATCTGGGTAACGGAGCCTCTGCCTGTGCAATCAAGAATGGTAAGTCCATTGATACCACTATGGGCCTGACACCTCTGGAAGGTCTGGTTATGGGTACCCGTTCCGGTGATGTTGACCCCAACCTGTTCAACTTCCTGAACAAAACTCTGGGCTACACCCTGGAGGAAGCCACCGACCTGCTTAATAAGAAGAGCGGTCTGCTGGGTCTGTCTGAAATGGACAGTGACTGTCGTGTTATTGAAGACGCTGCAGCTCAAGGCAATGAACGTGCACAACTGACTCTGGACGTTTTCTGCCACGTTCTGGCTGAAAAAGTAGCGGGTTTTGCTGCGGCCATGGGTAAGATTGATGCCCTGGTATTCACTGGCGGTATCGGAGAGAACTCCAGCGTCATTCGCAAGAACGTCATTGAACGCCTGAGCATTTTCGGTTTCAAGGTGGACAACAAGCTCAATGATGAAACTTTCCGGGGCAAGAGCGATGTTATTACCGAGGAAGGCTCAACGGTTGCAATGGTAGTGACCACCAACGAAGAGCTGATGATTTCCCGTGACACTCAGGCCCTGATCGCCTGATTCAGCCTGGGGTCTGTCTGAAGACCCCATGTTTGACTTGCTTGCAAACATTTCTGGAGCTGCATTATGCGTACGTTTTTTCTGGCCCCAACCCGATATGGAGTCGGCCTGACTTCAGTCTCCCTGGGTCTGGTGCGGGCACTGGACACTCTGGGCCTGAGGGTAAAATTCTTTAAGCCCATTGCCCAGTTGCACACGACGGATAAAGGACCTGAGCGTTCTACACGACTGGCTCAGCGTATTATGGACCATGAGCCACCGACACCGATTACCACCCAAAGGGTTGAAAACCTGCTGGGGGACAATAAGGGTGATGAGATTATGGAAGAGATTGTCGCTCTGTTCGACGATGCTTCCGAAGGGGCTGAAGTGGTCGTGGTCGAAGGCCTGGTTCCTACCCGTGATATGCCTTATGCCAACCGCCTTAACAGCGATATGGCCAGAACACTGAACGCCGACATCATTCTGGTTTCAGAAAAAGGCAAGGACTCCCTGGAAGATGTTGCAGATAAACTGGAAATCGCTGCCGACAGTTTTGGTGGTATCAAAAACCCCAATGTCATCGGTTATATCCTGAACAAACTGGATAAAGAACTGGTTGAGCAACTGACTGAAGATCAACAATTCAAACCCTTGCCCGAGTTTACTCGCAAGAGCTTCTTGCCCCTGGGTTACATCAGCTATGATCCTCAGCTGAGTTCACACCGCACTCTGGACATCGCCCGCCATCTGGGTTGTGAAGTGATTAACGAAGGTGACATTGCCCAGCGTCGTGTTAATTCCTACACACTGAGTGCCAGAACTCCCAGTAACATGATCCAATACCTCAAGCCCGGTAATCTGATCATTACTGCCGGTGACCGTGATGATATTGTTCTGGCAACCTCTATGGCAGCCTCCAACGGTGTTCCCCTGCCCGGACTGCTACTCACCAGCGGCATCAGAATGTCAAATGCAGTTCATGAACTCTGTGCCAAAGCATTTTCTACCGGCCTGCCAGTCCTGATGACTGAAGATGATTCCTATACGACCGCTACCCGTCTGGATCGCATGAGTGACGAGTTGCCTCTGGACGACATGGAACGTATTGAAAAAGTGATGAACACCATCGCAGAGAATCTTAATAACAGTTGGTTCAAGCAGAACTGCGGAAGCCTGACAGAGCGTCGTCTGTCACCTCCTGCATTTCGCTACAGTCTGGTGCAACAGGCTAAAGCAGCTCGCAAACGCATTGTTCTACCAGAAGGTGACGAGCCAAGAACCATTCAGGCTGCCATCATCTGTCAGGAACGCGGCATTGCAGAGTGTATCCTGCTGGGAAACCGTGAAGTCATTGAACAGGTCGCTCGTGACAACGGTTTTGATCTGCCAGAAGGACTGATCATTATGGACCCCAGAAGTATCAGTCAGCGTTACATTGAGCCCATGGTTGAACTACGCAAGCATAAAGGTCTGAATGCACCTATGGCAGAAGCTCAGCTGGAAGATACCGTTGTTCTGGGTACCATGATGCTGGCTACCGACGAAGTGGATGGCCTGGTTTCCGGTGCTGTCCACACTACCGCCAACACCATCCGCCCGGCTTTCCAGCTGATCAAGCCGAAAAAAGACGCCGGTGGACTGGTATCTTCCATCTTCTTTATGTTGTTGCCTGATCAGGTTCTGGTATACGGTGACTGCGCCGTTAATCCAAATCCTGATGCAGAAGCTTTGGCTAACATTGCCATTCAGAGTGCCGACTCTGCCAAGGCCTTTGGCATTGAGCCGCGCATCGCAATGATCAGCTACTCTACAGGCTCTTCCGGTATCGGTGCAGATGTTGAGCGTGTTCGCGACGCTACCCAGCTGGTTCGTGAGAAGCGCCCTGATCTGGTAGTTGACGGTCCACTGCAGTATGACGCTGCGTCCGTGGAATCTGTTGCCAAGAGCAAGGCGCCCGATTCAGACGTTGCTGGTCGTGCAACTGTCTTCGTGTTCCCCGACCTCAATACGGGTAATACTACCTACAAAGCCGTACAGCGCAGCGCCAACGTCATCAGCGTAGGGCCAATGCTTCAGGGTCTGAACAAGCCGGTGAACGACCTGTCCCGCGGCGCTCTGGTGGACGATATTGTCTACACTATTGCCCTAACCGCCATTCAGGCTGCTGCCGAAAAAGCCTGATTCTGCCTCCTGTTCGGGAGAGACAAAATGTCTCTCCCGTCATAATATGCGAATCAAACATCTCATCTCACTGTCGTTTGTTTATCCTGCCCTCACATCCTTCTGAACATAACCGCAAATAACCTCCCAATCACTCAAGGCAACACATAATTGTCACACTTCTTGCTTAACATTTATGAACAATCATTCAAGTAAGGAGGAACAATGTCGACATTGGATTATTACGCCCTGACGAAAATAACAAAAGCAGAGAAATTGACAATGAAACTTCATCTTAATACCGAGTCAACAGTCACCTGTAACTGCTGTGGCCATTCCGAAACTGAAATCATGCCACTGGATGCTTGCGTTTATCTGTATGAATGCAGAAGCTGCAAAAACCTGATGACTCCCCAGAGAGGGGACTGCTGTATCTTTTGTTCTCGTGGCTCTCACCCCTGCCCAACAAGCCAGAAAGAAAGCAGAAGCTATCGAGTAATCCCAAAGCAAGAACAGGCAGCTCCGGAAGCCTCACACTATGAGACGAGCCAACCGATGGCGGGATAATCTATCTGCCAGCCCGAAAAGAAGCCAGTGAGGCCGACCGCTTATTTCAGAACAGTTTCGGCACACTGGCTTTTCAATATTTACTGATGTTTGGGATCTGGTATCAAATTTATCTCTACCCGTCTGTTCAGCGCACGACCCTGCATGGTGCTGTTATTGCCGATAGGATCTGAGGCACCCGCACCAGAGTATGTAATGCGAGATCCGGCAACCCCTTGGTATATCAGATAATCCGCCACACTCCTGGCCCGGTCCTCGGAGAGAGGCAGGTTAATTTTGTTACTCCCGGTGCTGTCGGTATAGCCAACTATGTCAACCAGATTCTTGTCGAACTCCTTGACGACCTTGGCAACAGAACCCAGAACGGGATAAAAACTGGACTTGATCGCTGACTTATTGGTATCAAATGTGATGTTAGAGGGCATGATTAACTTGAGGTTATCTCCATCCCGGTGAACCTGAACACCGGTTCCCTGCAGCTCTTTTCTGAGCGCTGCTTCCTGCCTGTCCGTGTAATAACCGTAGCCAGCCCCGGCCACAGCACCAATCGCAGCGCCCTCCAGAGCCCCTTCGCCTCCACCGACCAAACCGCCAATGACAGCACCGGTAACGGCACCAATGCCACCGTACGCTGTGGTTTTATTGACTTCCTTCTCACCGGTGTATGGATTGGTCGTATGACAACCCGCTACGATCGCAGCGGTGGCAACGACCAATGACATTCTTTTCAGCTGCATTAACATGTTCACTTCTCCTAACCGCGAATAATGCTGTTTTCCCGGATTTCTTCGCCAATACAGGTATCCGGACCATGACCTGTAACTACAGTGGTTTCCTCATCCAAAGTGTACAGACGATCACGAATGGACTTCTCAATTGCTTTGAAGTCACCACCCCAAAGATCCGTTCTACCAATTGATCGGCGGAACAGGGTGTCTCCGGCGATCAACAGATTCTCTTTCACAAAGTGGAAACACACTGACCCAGGGGTATGTCCGGGAGTATGCATCGCCACCCCCCCACAACAAGGAAGCTCCTGATCATCATTCAGCCAGAAGTCAGGATCTGGAACAGGGCTATAGGGCACACCAAACATACGACACTGAGTTTCGAGATTATCCCAGAGGAACTTATCTTCTTTGTGAAGATGAATGGGAGCACCAGTCTTTTTCTTGATTTCACCGCTAGCCAGGAAGTGATCCAAGTGAGCATGAGTATGAATCAACGCTACTGATTTTAGTCCGTGACTCTCCAACTTGGCAAGGATCACATCAGGATCACCACCAGGGTCGATGACGATGGCTTTCCTGGTAATGGGGTCACCGATGATGGTGCAGTTACACTGCAAAGGCCCCACAGGAAATGTTTCTTTGATCAGTGATGGATATTGCTCGGTCATTTTAGGGAACCCGCGAATAAGATTTAATTTCTTCCAACCTTTTTATTTTCAGCAAAGCCAGATCTATATTCGAAAAAGAGAGTGGCTGTTGAATGGACATTCTCTGATAGGCTTTGACGGAGATTATCGCATATTGGAGGAACTTATTCGCCAGCTTACGTTCGAAGTGTCTGCTGCGCCAAACTCCAACTCCAATCTCAGGGAAGTCTTACCAGCACCTTCATTCGCCCACGACCTTGACTCAAAGAAATATTCAACCGCGTATTGAGGGGAGCACCACGCAGATTCAGCTTGACCAATGAATTACAAACGATCAGCTGCCTCACGGCGACTTCTTCAGACAATCCGCAAAACATCGGGTAGGGATAGCAGGGTTCTGCATCACAAGAGTCCTGTTCCTGGTCAAGGTCTTCCAGCAGACCAGGCAGATTAAAACGGAGAGCCATGACTAAACCTCCAGCGGCAGCCTTGGGAAGTGCCAGCCCGGAAGCCCGAACGAAGGCCACCGGACTCTACAACTGACTATCCGAGCCGGATAGCACGTAGAATTGTAGACAACCTCTGCAGCCCATGAATCTTTTTTGAGCACAGGAACGCCAACTACCAAATCTTTCAGCGCAACCCTGCCCTCAGCCATTAATGGCAATTAGCACTCTCGTGAGGCAGCGCTCGTTAACGAATGGACTCAACTACCTTACAAATGGCCCTGCAAAGAGTACCCAGATCTTCATCTGAAATGACGTAAGGTGGCATAACATAAACCAGCTTTCCGAAAGGTCTGACCCATACACCCTGTTCAGGGAAACGAGGTTGAATTTCAGACATCACCACCGGCTCTTTCAATTCAACCACACCAATAGCTCCCAGAACCCTTACGTTGGCCACCCTCTCAAGCTCATTACAGGGAGAGAGACCAACCCATAATTTTTTCTCTATGTTGGCTACCTGATTGCCCCACTCACCTGAGGATAAAATATCCATGCTCGCCACACCGGCTGCACAAGCCAGAGGATTAGCCATGAAAGTGGGACCGTGCATGATCGGACCAGAGTCACAGATGGCCTTACTGACTTCTTCGGTGCACATCACAGCAGATAACGTCATATAGCCACCGGTCAGTGCTTTACCTACACACATGATATCCGGGATAACATCGGCGTGTTCACAGGCAAACATTTTCCCGGTTCGACCAAAACCCGTGGCAATCTCATCATGAATCAGCAAGACCTCATGCTCATCGCAGAGTGCTCTGACTTTTCTCAGAAAGTCGGGGGAGTAGAAATGCATCCCACCAGCCCCCTGAACGATAGGCTCAATAATAACGGCGGCCACCTGATGATTCAGGGACTCCAGTTCAGAGCGAAAAGTTTCTATATGGTGGTCTTCAAATGTCTCATCGAAGCCGCAGCCTGGCCGGGGTACAAAATGATGTTCAGGCAGAATACCAGTAAACAGATGGTGCATACCATTATCAGGATCACAGACCGCCATGCCCCCGGTCGTATCGCCAAAGTATCCACCTTTAAATGTCAGCAACTTGTTCTTGTTAATCTCGCCCCTGCATTGCCAATATTGCATGGCCATCTTGATGGCCACTTCTACAGCGACAGAACCTGAATCCGCAAAAAATACGGTTTTGATCGGTTCGGGTGTCAACTCAACCAGTCTGCGAGACAGTTCAATGGCGGGCTTATGGGTCAACCCACCGAACATGACATGGGACATTGAATCGACCTGATCCTTAATGGCCTGATTCATAACCGGATGATTATAGCCGTGGACCGTACACCACCAGGAAGACATCCCATCAATCACTTCTCTGCCATCACTCAAGCGAAGCCTGACCCCTGAAGCGCTTTCGACGGCAAACAGTTCATACTGGCTGGGCGTTGTCCCATAAGGGTGCCAGATATGCCGGGCATCAAACTCAAGATCAGACTGTGTGATGGTACGATCCAAAATGGACTCCAACGTTTTCAGGTATTCAGAAGCTGTGAACAATAAGCTAACAGCCTGCAACAATTCAACGAAAGCGGCCAGACGAAAGCCCATTTCACAGAATTTAACCGGGCACTGAATCGCCTCGAGAAATGAGTTACAATTGCTGATTAACTCATTATTTTTCTTCAGCCCGTTTTCTTCAATCACAGTAGAACCAGAAGCCAATGACCGCACTGTTCGTCAATCAACTCACCACTCTTGATTTCAGTTTCCTTTCGCCGGAGCGCGGGGTTGTAGGGGAAACCTGGCTGGTCGATGTCGTGCTACGGGGCGATCTGGATGAACAGGGCATGGTCTTTGACTTCGGCCATGTCAAAAAGCAGATCAAAGCTTCTCTGGACATTCTTGCTGACCACCGCCTGCTTGTACCTGCTTCTCACGGAGCAATAACCGTCAAAACAGAGGGCGAGGAATGCCTTTCTGTCAAAATGCAGACCAGCACCGGTGATGTCATCGAATGCAAGGCTCCCGCCCCTGCAATTTTACTGGTCCATGCTCAGGAAATAACCCCCGAAGCTCTTACCCCCTTTCTCGAAAAAACCTTGCTGGATGAACTGCCAGACAACGTCATTGGTGTTGAACTGGATATTTATCCTGAACAGTTTTCCGGTCCTTTCTACCACTACAGCCACGGCCTGAAAAAACATCTGGGCGACTGCCAGAGAATTGCCCATGGCCACCGCTCTCCTATCCACATCTATCTGGACGGAAAGCGGGACCCGACGCTCGAAGCGGACTGGGCCGAAAACTGGAAAGATATCTACATTGCTACCCGTGAAGACCTGCTGGAAAAAGTGACCATAGGCAGGCGGGATCACCTTCGTTTTGGCTATACCTCTGACCAGGGCCACTTCGAGCTGACTCTGGCAGAAGACCGCTGCTACCTGATTGATACTGACAGTACCGTGGAACTTCTGGCAGAACACATCGCAACAACGCTGAAAGCCCATACCCCGAATCACTCAGTCCGGGTTGTAGCTTTTGAAGGGTTTAATAAGGGCGCTGTGGCGGAAAAATAAATGCCCCTGATTCAGGGGCGTCTTTGACGGGTCGGATTCATACTTTCAAGCCAAAGCTGTATTAAGTCCGACTAAAATTAGGTCTATCGATCAACAGAAACGGATTTCTTATGGCCATCGAAGATATCAATAATCGCCCCACTCCCCTCTCCAGCCCGCGACAAGATCCAGAATTGGGCCTTTCCAGTGAGCAACAGGTCGAAGAAGAAGTAAAATTCACTTTTCAAGACCTGAAAAGCCACATGGAAGAGATGTTGCAATTCAACTATGCCATCATCCATGAGCTTCTGGGGCAGATTGCCGCTATCAGTCCCTATCGGGCCGACATGGCTCAGGGTAAACAGCCAGGAGTAGCCTCAGCAGAAGCGTCTGATGCCGTCAAAGCAACCCCTGTTGCGCCCGTCGGAAAAGCAAGCGCTTCAGCCTATCTGGCTGGCCTTCAGCACATTGAAGGGATGTTGGGAAACCACGATATCAAGCTTCAGGAAATGCTTGATAAGTTGGCACTGTCGCGCTCTGGCAGAAAAGTCAGCCTGGAAAGTCAGGGGTTGGAGTTTGAACGTCTGAAATCCATCATCATTCAGGCAGAAGGCAGGATGAACCAGGTATTGAGCCAGATGCCAGAAACCCTGCCTGAACATCCGGGTCGCATGTTAAAGGGCATGCTGCCTGAGGTCATCGAAAAATTGCAGCAATACGATGGCAGCTTTCGGGAAGCGCTCACCGAAGTGCGTGAAGAAATTCTCAGAGTCAGCTCACACCAGTAAGAACCGATGATCACCTCACCGGCCCCTGAGCATCCTCCCCTGAGCATAGGTAATCATAACCCTACGGAGCTCGTTTAGCGTCATGGTACAATTTTTGATCATTTTCCTGCTGATAGGTCTGAGACATGACGACTTTTTATCTGAAGGCAAAAAAGATCTTCACTGAAGAAGGCATTCTCCAGGACAGTTTTCTGAAAATAACGGACGGCCGTATTGCGGCCATTGACCGTGTGCCTGATGAAGACGCGGACATCATGGATCTGGGAGACAGTCAAATTGTCCCTGGCCTCATTGATTTACATATTCATGGCAGCGCTGGCTTTGACGTCATGGATGCCAGCCACGAAGCCATTAATACCATCTCAAAAAGCATTGCTGCTAAAGGTGTCGTAGGCTTTCTTGCCACTACTGTTACTGATACTTGGGAAAGGAACCTCGCGGCCCTGAATAACGTTAAGGAGTGCATCGAGCAGGGCGTTGAGGGTGCAGAAGTACTGGGTTCCTACAGCGAAGCCATATTTTTTTCCGAACGCTTCAAAGGCGCCCATGAAAGCAGCTATTTCCTGAAACCCACAAAAGAAAGACTGGATGAGTTGCTGGCAGCATCGGGTGGCACCCTTCGCTCACTGGCTCTTGCCCCTGAAATTGAGGGCGGCATTGAAGCGATTGAGTACCTGACCAGCAAGAATGTCCGCGTCATGATTGGTCATACAGGCGCTTCTTACGATGTCTGCAAGAAAGCCTTTGCAGCGGGAGCCGTCGGCGGCGTTCATATTTTTAACCAGATGCTCGGATTGCATCATCGTCAACCCGGTACCGCCGGTGCTGTTCTGCACCACCGGGATATCTATGCAGAATTGATTGCAGACGGTGTCCATGTTGACCCCATAGTGATGGATCTGGTTTACCGCCTCAAAGGGGCTGATAAAACCGCTTTGATCACCGATTGCATGTGTGCAGGTGGATTGAGCGACGGGGAATACCAGCTGGGACTGTTGACAGTTCATGTCAAAGACGGTGTGGCCAGAACCGAATCGGGTGCTCTGGCAGGAAGCACCCTGACACTGAATCGTGCCGTAGCCAACATGATCGAAAAAGTGGCTGTAGACCCTCTGAGTGCCGTTCACATGGCTTCTCTGACACCAGCGACTTTGCTCGGGCTGCAGGACGAACTGGGCAGCATTAAAGTCGGTAAGCGAGCATCCATAGCGGTTATGAACAAAAATCACGAAGTCCTGATGACTTTTATCGACGGCAGACAGGTTTTCAGCCTGTATTGATATCTTGCGTAGCCTTTTACTGCGCTGACTGTAAAAGGCTAACTTACGATTGCCGCTCTTCCCTGGGCGTCAGATCAAAATGGTTTTTATACGCCGTGCTGAAATGTGAAGCATTGGAGAAACCACAGGCAACCCCCACATCCACTACAGGATTGTCAGTCTCCCTGAGCAGCTTTCTGGCGTGCTCAAGCCTGAGTTTCAGATAGTGCCTGGAAGGTACAGTATCCAGATATTTTCGAAACAGTCGTTCCAGCTGTCTACGGGAAATACCCACCAGAGAAGCCAGTTCATCGGCACCCAGGGGCTCCTCTATATTGGCAGCCATCAACTGAGTTGCCTCCTCAATCTGTGGCTGCTGCTTCCTGACGGGGGGCACGACAAAAGAAGACGTCACCGGCCCGCCAAGACGATCCCTCACCAATAATTCCGATACACTGGCTGCAGGATTAACCCCCTGCTCCCGGGCGACCAGAGAGAGCATCATATCCATAGCAGCCGTGCCTGCGCCACAGGTCATTCTGTTTCGGTCCAGTTCAAAAGTCGTCTGGCTCAACGCCACCCGGGGGTAGAGTTCCTGAAGGGCATCAGTGGCCCCTTCCAGTCGAGCCCGATAACCATCAAGAAGACCGGCACTCGCCAACAGGTTGGCACCTTTGCCAATCCCACCCAACACAGATGCCTCAGACAATGCGGCAGATGGAATCTGAACCTCTGTTTTTGAAGCGACCAGAATCACCACATCCATGAATTCCAGCGCCGACTGAGAGGGCTCAATCGAAAGACCCAGGTTACTCGTGACCGCTGACTCTGCGATGACAACACTCTCATAAACCCTCTGTCCGGTCACCTGATTAACTGCTCTCAGCACTTCCAGGGCTGAAGAGAACCCCAGCAGAGAGAAGCCGGGATATAAAAGAAAACCGACCTTGCAAGGCTTACTCACCCATAGCTCCTTTCTGCGCTGCAATCTCCGGAACCGAAAAAAGAATTATTATTCACAGAGAAAAAATACTCGTAAAGCGTGCCTGATGATATCTCTGAGGACAAAAGCCAGACTCTGAAAAATGCATCATAACAATCAAAGGCACCTTTTTTCACTACAGAAATAAGCCTTGCAGCTTCAGTCAGGACAACAATGCCCCAAAATGTAAATACTGAACAAAGGTGAATGAAGCTCGTCCTTCCACGGCATCCCGTCATCTGCCGTCCCCAGGGGCTGACTACAGGCCAGCAGGTTCAAATTCGACAGAGAGAATACTGAGCGGTAGTCCTCATCAGTCCAGAAGAAATCTTCAAAGACCACCCCCGAATCCGCCACAGAGCATTTAACTCGACAGCCACTGGCAAGCTCCCTGTTTTGAGGGAAGTCATTATTGATCATCAACCAGTTGCCCTGGAACTTTTGCTCTGAACTGACAATCACTATCGCCACACCACTAGGTTTTAATACCCTTTTCACTTCCCGGATAACCGCCTCCATTTCAGATAAAGAGGCTATTTCAACCAGAACATAAGACAACATCACCAGATCATAAGACGCATCGGGGCGTGGAATAGCTGCGGAATGAATGCGGGTAAATACCGTGTTCTGATGATCCTTTACGGCCTGATGGAGCATACTGTCTGAAATGTCCATACCCTCAACATCAAACCCGGCGTCTTTTAATAGCGGAATCATCAATCCTGCACCGCAGCCGTAGTCCAGTGCCCGGGCTCCCGCTCTAACGTATTTAGCCAGGATTCCGGGCAGGTCTCTGCGGATCATAAATCCAAGGTGGTTTTTCTCTTCGGCATAAGCCCTGGCGATCTCTTCTGTGTACTCCATAAACTCATATCACTGTGATGGGAACATGAAGGTAAAAAATAGCAGAGCCGTTCAGAAAAAAAGTTTCTCAGTAATACCCATAGTGCTTTCTGACTCCTGTGATGAGCATGAAGGCTCGAATTCATTGCAAATCAGCTCAGATTCATTGCGAAAAGCTTGAAAATAGCCGTTTCTGCTCACATTCGTTGCAAAAAGCTCAGCCCTCTTGTATGCCAGTCGCGCCAGTCATAATTTCATCCCTTGGGAAATATTCAGATCATCTTTCCAGTCCGTAGTTTATAAACTACAATGTGTTTTATGGTCACAATTAAACAGACTGAAACTTATCGTAAATGGGAACGAAAGCTGAAGGGTTCCCGGGCAAAGGCGGCCATAGCAGCGCGAATCTTTCGCCTGGCTAACGGGCTACCTGGCGATGTTTCTCCCGTGGGACAAGGGATAAGCGAACTAAGGATTCACCACGGTCCCGGTTATCGTGTGTATTTCCGCCAACAAGGAGATGAAATCATCCTCTTGCTGTGTGGAGGTAACAAGAGTTCGCAGAGCAGAGATATAGTAGTTGCTAAACAATTAGTAAAAACAATGGAGGACAAGTGATGACTGAACCTGTATACAATTATGATCCGGCTGCTGCACTGGACAGCCCTGAGGCTATAGAGTTGTTTATCGCAGATGCTTTCGAGACTGGCGATGCGTCTTATATTGCCAAAGCTCTCGGTGTTGTTGCCAGAGCTGAAGGCATGAGTAATGTTGCCAAAAAGACCGGACTTTCCCGTGAACAGCTGTATCGTTCATTCAGTGAGGATGGAAACCCAACATTGAAAACCATCCTGTCCGTTATGCAGGCGCTTGGCTTAAGCGTTACAACCAAACTCCAAAAAGCTTGAAATGATCACCGTGGCAGAATTCTTTTCGTTCTGTCATTGGGAGCTAGGGGGCGTTCTTATCCAACCGACCGAACAGATAAAAACATCAGTAACCTGACCGGTAAGACACCTAAAAGTGATCTGGAGTATGGCATTTAGGTTTGCCATGTCTCGCACAGTACTCAAAGATCAACAATGGGATCGGATCAAAGACATGCTGCCGGGTAAGGTCTCTGACCCCGAACCAACAACTGACAACAGGTTATTCATTGAGTCGATTCTCTGGCTTGCTCGTTCCGGAGCACCTTGGTGAGACATGCCTGAAGAGTTCGGTGATTGGCACAATATATACAACCGATTCAGTCGCTGGAGCTTGAAAGGAATATGGAATCAAGTCTTTGAAGAACTGAGTCAGGATTGTGATATGGAATACCTCATGGTTGACGGATCAATCACCCGTGTTCATCAACACGGTGCTCCAAAAAAACGGATAACAGTGCCGAGGCAGTTGGAAAATCAAGGGGAGGTTTAACAACCAAGATCCACGCTGCGACGGATGCACTTGGTAATCCTGTTCGCTTCATTCTCACAGCTGGACATGAAAAACTTTACGACACCCGACCTCTTCAAGTGCTTCAATCTGGGGAGTTATAAAGCTCGATTGGTGCAATATGGTCCTCAGAGAAAACTTCAGGTCGCTTGGTGTAAACTGTTCGAACCGACTTTGATCTATAGTGGACAGGCAAGCGGCCAAAACAATAAATAAGTTCATGATAAATCAGCCATGATCGGAAGCGGCGCATTTCAGTCTGTACCCTGTTGAAAGACGCTCACTCTATAAAAACCATGTACACCGAGGACAAGAAATGAGCGAATACTCCGTTAACAGAGCGACCTTCGATGAAGTCATGGTGCCAAACTATGCACCACAGGCGATGATTCCCGTTCGCGGAAAAGGATCACGAATCTGGGATCAGAAAGGCCGTGAATACATCGATTTCGCAGGGGGTATTGCCGTTAACGCCCTTGGCCACTGCCACCCTCAGCTGGTCAAAACTCTCAAGGAACAGAGTGAAAAGCTCTGGCATCTGAGTAATGTTTATACCAACGAGCCTGCTCTGGCTCTGGCCCAGCGCCTGACCGAAATCTCTTTTGCCGATAAAGTTTTCTTCTGTAACTCTGGCACCGAAGCCAACGAAGCAGCCTTCAAGCTGGCCAGAAAGTATTCTTTTGATCATTTCGGCCCTGAAAAGCATGAAATCATATCCTTCAAGAGTTCCTTCCACGGTCGCAGCCTGTTTGCTGTAACAGTGGGTGGCCAGCCAAGTTACTGTGAGGGTTATGCGCCGGTTCCCGCCGGTGTGACTCATCTTCCCTACAACGATCTGGAAGCCCTGAAAGCGGCCATTTCCGACAAGACCTGTGCGGTTGTTCTGGAACCGATCCAGGGTGAAGGTGGGGTGATCCCGGCAGACCCTGAGTTTCTGAAGGGCGTAAGAGCACTGTGTGATGAACACAAAGCTCTGATGGTTTTGGATGAAGTGCAAACCGGTGTAGGCCGTTCCGGTGAGTTTTATGCTTACATGTCCACCGGTGTCATTCCAGACATTCTGACCACAGCCAAGTCACTGGGCGGCGGCTTCCCTGTGGCTGCCATGCTGACCAACGACGAGGTAGCCAAAAGCTTCGGCTTTGGCAGCCACGGCAGCACCTATGGCGGTAACCCGCTGGCCTGCGCTGTCGCTCTTGAAACCATTAACCTGATCCACAACGACCAGGTTCTGGCCAATGTCAGCAGCAAACACGAACTCTTCCGAAGCGAGCTGGAACGCATTAACAAAACTTATGGCATTTTCAGGGAAGTTCGTGGCAAAGGCTTGCTTATTGGTGCTGAACTGACAGAAAACTGGCACGGCAAAGCCAAAGACTTTCTGGCTGCTGCTGCTGAAGAAGGTCTGATGATGCTGGTTGCCGGACCGAATGTGCTGAGAATGGCCCCCTCACTGATCATCCCGGATGAAGATATCCGTGAAGGTATGGCAGCACTCGAACGGGCAATTGCCAAGGTAGTCAATTCATAATTAACCACAGCACCGGTCTCTTGCTTCTGGCCGGTGCCCCTCTTTTATCAGAAGAGAATGCAGCTTTAGTGTGCATTTCAACAAAAACCATCTCTGAAAATGGTGTTTCATGTCCGACCTTCTTGCCCCGTTCCAATCCCTGCTAACCCGTCTGGACAGCCTTCAGGCAGAGATGCTCATAGACACCATTGAACTGGCTGAAATCAACTCTGGCAGTCTCAATGCCACGGGCGTTAATCAGGTTATGGAACGCCTCAGACAAATGACTGCACCTCTGGGTGGAGAGCAAGAAGTCATTGATCTGGAACCTTACGAAGTGATTAATGACCAGGGAGAAGTGATTCAACACGAGCTAGGCAAGGCTCTGAGAATCCGTAAGCGCCCCGAGGCTCCCCTTCAGGTTTTCCTGTGCGGCCACATGGACACCGTGTTCCCAAAAGACAGTTCTTTCCAGAAGGTTGTCCAACTTGATGAAGATACCATCAATGGTCCGGGTGTTACCGATTTGAAAGGAGGCATCATTGTGATGCTGAATGCACTTAAGATTCTGGAAGCAAGCCCTTGGGCTGAGCATATCGGCTGGGAAATTCTGTTTAACCCGGATGAAGAAATTGGTTCACCGGGTTCTGCTGCGTTAATAAAAGAAGCCGCCAGTCGTGTAGATCTGGGCATGATTTACGAACCCTGCTTCCCTGATGGCAGCTTCGCTGGTCAACGCAAGGGCAGCGGAAATTTCACTGCTGTCTGCTACGGCAAAGCAGCCCACGCTGGCAGGGAACATCATCTGGGAAGAAATGCTATTCGTGCCCTGTGCGACTTTGTTTCAGCTATGGATGACCTGAACGGCAAGCGGGAAGGTGTCACATTTAATCCCGGCTATATTCACGGTGGTGGAGCAACCAATATTGTTCCCGACAAATGCATAAGTCGTTTCAATATCCGCCTGGAGAGACCGGACGATGAGCAGTGGTGCCTTAAGGAACTGCAGATGATTGTCAATGAGATCAGCAGTCGCAACAGCATCCGCCTGGAACTTCACGGTGGCTTTGGCAGAAAGCCTAAAGTACTCACTCCGGCCAATCAGCAGCTGTTTGAGCTGGCCAGACAGTGTGGTCATGCCCTGGGGCTGATCCTTGATGTAAAGCCGACCGGCGGCTGCTGCGACGGCAACAACCTCGCCTCAGCCGGAATTCCTAATATTGATACCCTGGGTGTTCAAGGTGGGCATATCCACAGTGAACAGGAGTACCTGAAAATCAGCAGTCTGGTGCCCAGAGCCAAATTGAGTACAGCTCTTCTGCTTACATTGGCTCGCAATGAGGCTCTGGGCACTGGAAACGCCTGGTTGAAGAACAAAGAGGCCCGGTCATGAAATTCGTCAGACCTGTTGATTATCAAGACCTCAGTGCTCTGGAAACACTGGCCAGCAGCGCCAGAGGCTCAATGACCACCCTGCCTGCAAACCGTGATCATCTGGCAGAATTGATCTGCAAAACCCGGGACTCCCTCAGTCAGGACATTGAAGGTGCCGGAGAAGAAAGCTACCACTTTGTGCTGGAAGATCAGGAAACGGGTGAAATTCTTGGCATATCTGGCATTATCGCCACGATAGGTCTTTCGGCGCCTTTCTATAACTTTCGTGTCGACGAAGAAGTTCATGCCTCCGAGACACTGCAAACCATCAACCGGATGACGGTTTTAAAGCTCTGTCAGGACTACACAGGTTACACCAGCCTTTGCACTCTTTTTATCTCTCAAGAACACGACAGCTGGTCTAACCTTCAGTTGTTGAGCCGTGCCAGGCTGCTGTTCATAGCCGAACACAGAGACCGTTTTGCTGACCGTGTTCTGGCAGAAATTCAGGGCGTTGTTGATGAAAACAACCACTCAGCGTTCTGGAACAGTCTGGGCACTCACTTTTTCCCAATGGCGATGTCTAAAGCCAATTATCTGACCGGCCTCGAGGAAAAGAACTTTATTGCTGACCTGATGCCTCGTTATCCGATTTACGCACGCTTGCTCCCGAAGCAGGCAAGAGCAGTCATTGGTGAACCCAGACCTGATCGGGAGCCGGTGTTTAACATTCTAGAACGGGAGGGTTTCAGCTATCAGGGGTATGTGGATATTTTTGATGCTGGCCCCACTCTGGAAGCAGGAACCGACCGGCTGACCACTTTGCGTGACAGCCAGACCCATCAACCTGATGTATCCACAACATCGGCTGAGCGAGAAACAGTTGATGCACAAAACAACGACTATCTTGTTGCCAATACATCGGCCCGGTCTTTTCGATGCATCAGCACGGCTTTCAACCCTCAAGCCCCCACCCTGACACAGAAACAAACGGATCTGCTGCAACTGAGTGACGGAGACCCCGTCAGAGTGGCAGTTAGCTATTAAAAGACCTTAGACTTATAAAGTTAGAGGAAACAGGCAATGACAGAAGCCAAAACAAACACGATCAAAACCCTTCTGGAAGCCATGTGGCAGAATTATCTGGAACTGACCCCTGACGCCCGAACAATCCATAACCTCTTTGCTGCTCAAAATGATGGCGTGGTGATCAATGATCACATTGCACTGCGCACGTATAATCTGGAAAGGGTCAGTCTCGAAAAAGTAGCCCGCGCCTTTCTCGATGCAGGCTATGTTGCCGGCGGCGACTATGAGTTTCCTGGCAGAAAACTGGTAGCCAAACACTTCCAGCATCCAGACGACACCCTGCCAAAAGTATTTATCAGTGAGCTGCTGGTTGAAGCGCTGTCCATTGAGGCTCAGCAAGTTATCCACAGCCTGGTCAACCAGGTCACTGAAGCGTCTGTTCTTCAGGATAATTTCTGTTTTTCAGGACGTCCCTGGACGGTCAGTCAGCAAGACTATGACCTGCTATTACAGGAAAGTGAATACGCTGCCTGGGTAGCAGCCCTCGGATACCGTCCCAACCACTTCACTGTTTCCATCAATCACCTGCAATCCCATGATGACATCCATGTTCTGAACCAGATGCTGCAGGACAATGGTTTCATACTGAATGAAAGCGGCGGTCTGGTGAAAGGCTCTCCCGAGGTGCTTCTGGAGCAGTCATCCACCATGGCCGGTAAAGTTAACGTCAGCTTCTCCGATGGTGACCGGGAAATCCCCGGCTGCTTCTATGAGTTTGCCAAGCGCTACCCTCTGCCCGATGGCAAACTCTATCAAGGGTTTGTAGCCGCTTCTGCTGACAAAATTTTTGAAAGCACTGATACCAGGTCAACCCAATAATCTGATGTTGTTCAGTCAGTGAAGAAGACAACTGAGACAGTGCGATTTTTTTCTCAGGCTGCTCTGTTCAACTCAAGATAATCAAAAAAACAACTATTCAGTGACGTTTTCTTATGATGATAATCAGACCCATCACCGAACAGGATCACGACGCTCTCTGGCAGATTGCCCAGATAACCGGCGTGGGATTCTCTTCCCTGCAACCTGATCCAGAAATGGTGCAGAAAAAGCTCGAATGGACAGTCAACTCCTTCAGGGCTGAAAAACCTCTGGAAGAAGCTTACTACCTGTTCGTCATGGAAGACACGGAAACGGGAAAGGTCGTTGGTGTCTGCGGCATTGAGTCCGCAGTGGGCCTTAAAGATCCCTGGTACAACTATAAGGTCAACACTCAGGTACATGCCTCCAGAGAACTGGATGTCTATACCCGCATCAAGACCCTGACGCTTTGCAGTGACCACACCGGTCATTCAGAACTCTGCACTCTGTTCCTGACACCGGAATACCGCAAATCCAGCAATGGACACCTGTTGTCCAAATGCCGCTTTCTTTTCATGGCCGCTCATGAGCCTCGCTTTGATGAAAGCGTCATTGCTGAACTCCGTGGTTTCTCCGATGAAGAGGGCGAATCGCCTTTCTGGGAAGCTCTGGGCAGACAATTCTTTGCCGTGGATTTTGTCGAGGCTGATCGGCAGGTCGCCCGTGGTAAATCCTTCATCGCCGAGTTGATGCCACGCAACCCCATCTATAGCAACCTGTTACCCGCAAAAGCCCAGAGTGTCATTGGCCAGACTCATGAGGATACCGTACCGGCGAGAAAACTACTGGAGGGCGAAGGGTTCCGATACACCGGCTATATCGACATTTTTGATGGCGGCCCAGTGCTGGAAACTCAGGTTAAAGACATCCGGGCGATCAGGGATTCCCGCCGCTACCGGGTCAAGGTCCATGACCATCTGGATACCGATGAAACGGTCTGGCTGATGGCCAACAGTCACTTCCGTGAATTCCGCTGCATGGCTGGACAACTGTCGTTTGAAGGACTGGAGTTCGTCAACATCAGCCAGAAACAGGCCCAGGCACTGAATGTACAGGACGGCGATGAACTCAGAGTCGTGCCACTTTTCAACCCACAACGAAGTCATCGCTAAGAAGCAGTCATCGATAAACAGCCCTTGGCTCATTACGGGAGTTACATTATGAAAGGTTCTCTATTTATAAAAGCACAATGGCTTCAGGGTGAGGGTCAAACATTTCATTCCCTGAATCCAGCCAGTGGAGAAATCGTCTGGAGTGGTTCTGCTGCTCAACCCTCCCAAGTTGATCAGGCTATTTCAGCAGCCCGAAAAGCCCAGCCGGAATGGGCTGCACGCACTCTGGAAGACCGCATTAAACTGGTGCGCAAGTTTGCCGGGCAGGTTGAAGAAAATGCTGACTTGCTGGCCAGGACCATTGCCATGGAGACGGGTAAACCCCTCTGGGAATCCAGAACCGAAGCTGCGGCCATGAAAGGCAAGATTGAAATTTCTATCAAAGCCTATAACGAGCGCACCGGAACGACAGAAAACGCCATGCCGGGAGCTCGCGCTTTTATACGACACAAGCCTCATGGTGTCGTCGCGGTTTTTGGCCCCTACAATTTTCCAGGACACTTACCCAATGGGCACATTGTTCCGGCCTTGCTGGCGGGCAATACGATTGTCTTCAAACCCAGCGAACTGACCCCGGCCACTGCGGAAGAAACCATCAAACTCTGGCAGCAGGCCGGTCTGCCGGAAGGCGTGTTGAACATGGTTCAGGGCGAGAAAGAAACGGGTATGGCTCTGGCCGGGCACAAAGGCATTGACGGTCTGTTCTTCACCGGCAGTTCCAATACCGGAAGACTGATCCACCAGCAGTTTGGTGGCCAGCCAGGCAAGATTCTGGCTCTTGAGATGGGTGGCAATAATCCATTAATTATTACTGAAGTTAAAGACCACAAAGCAGCGATACACGACGCTATTCAGTCAGCATTTATTACTGCCGGTCAGCGCTGCACCTGCTCCAGGCGCTTGTTCGTTCCTGCCTCAGAATGGGGTAATAATTTTATTGATCAGCTGGTTGAAGCCGCTGGCAACATCAAAGTGGGTCAATGGAATGATGAAGATCAACCCTTCATGGGAGCCGTTATTTCAGAAGCCGCGGCGGACGGTATTCTTCAAGCTCAGACAAGCCTGCAGCAGCTGGGTGGTCAATCACTGCTGACGAGCCAAAAATTGAAGAAAGGCACCGGTTTACTGTCACCCGGCATTATTGATGTTACCGCCATTAAAGAGCTGCCTGATGAAGAATACTTTGGCCCTCTGTTGCAGGTAATTCGTTATAACCAGCTCGACGAAGCCATTGAACAGGCCAATAACACCCGCTATGGACTCTCCGCAGGCATTTTCAGTGACAGTCGTCAAGACTATGAACAGTTCCTGCACCGCTCCCGAGCCGGAATCGTCAACTGGAACAAGCCCATTACCGGAGCCAGCAGTGCTGCGCCATTTGGTGGTATTGGTGACAGTGGTAACCACCGCCCCAGTGCCTACTTTGCTGCTGATTACTGCGCTTACCCTATAGCCAGTGTGGAAGCTGAGAGCCTGTCACTCCCGGAAAAACTGGCACCGGGTTTGAAGCTTTAATAACGCTGGCTCCGAGATCAGGATAGAAGAAATATGAATAAAACTGTTGAAGCCAATTTTGACGGCCTGGTAGGTCCAACCCATAACTATGCTGGCCTGTCTCTGGGCAATATCGCCTCAACCCATCACCAGTCAGCGCCTTCCAATCCCAAACAGGCTGCGTTGCAGGGTCTGGCGAAAATGAAGGCATTGCACGACATGGGTTTAGTACAGGGAGTACTGGCACCCCAGGAAAGACCTGACGTTTATACCCTGCGCAAGCTTGGTTTTAGCGGCAGTGATGAACAGGTGCTTGCCGAAGCCTCACGACAGGCGCCCACAATTCTTGCCGCATGCAGTTCTGCATCCACCATGTGGACCGCTAATGCCGCTACCGTATCACCCAGCGCCGATACAACCTCTGGTACTGTGCACTTTACACCCGCAAACCTGTGCAACAAGTTTCACCGTTCCATTGAGCATGAGATAACAGGCAGAATTCTAAAAGCCGTTTTCTCCAGCGAGGAACATTTCACCCATCATCCTGCCCTTTTCAGTACCTCTCACTTCGGCGATGAGGGGGCAGCCAACCATACCCGTTTCTGTCAGAACTATGGAGACGAAGGGGTAGAATTCTTTGTTTATGGCCGTTACAGCTTTGATGACGCCCGGCCAGCTCCAACAAAGTTTCCGGCTCGACAGACTCTGGAAGCCTCACAGGCTGTTGCCCGCAACCATCAACTGAATACCCGTCGTACTGTATTTGCACAGCAAAACCCCGAAGTCATTGATCAGGGGGTTTTCCATAATGATGTTATTGCTGTGGGGAATCGCAACGTCCTGTTCTGTCACGAGAAAGCTTTCCTGAACCAGGCTCAGGTCTATAACGACCTGAAAAATGCCTATGGCCGGGATGACTTCTGCATTATCGAAGTGCCTGAAAGTCAGATCAGAGTGGAAACGGCGGTGAAAAGTTACCTGTTCAACAGCCAGCTGCTCAGCACTTCCGACCGTGATATGACGATTGTTGTTCCCTCCGATTGCCAGAGCGATCGACAGGTCGCAACCTATCTGGAAGGGCTGGTTGCGTCCGATAATCCCATCAATGACATCAAAGTGTTCGACCTGCGTCAAAGTATGAATAATGGCGGTGGACCTGCCTGCTTGCGCCTGAGAGTTGTGCTGACCTCTGAAGAACTGGCTGCCACCAACCAGGCCTGCCTGATAAACGACACTCTTTACACAACACTCTGCCACTGGGTAGAAAAGCATTACCGCGACAGGCTCACTGAAGCCGATCTTGCCGATCCTGAACTTCTGATTGAGTCCCGCACAGCACTGGACGAGTTAACCGGCCTTCTGAAACTGGGGTCTATTTATCAGTTCCAACAGGTGTAGAGGCCCGGAGCTGATTTTATCTCCGCAAGTGATAGAATCAGCTCATCCAGTTCATGGGAGAAAACAATGAGAACAATGTCGCTTGCCATGGTGGCGCTTATTTCCATAGTCCTTACAGGTTGCGTGAGCCTGACGGCTCCTCAGGAAAATCCTCAGGTCGCCCCCCTGTCGATTACTTCTTCGCCCCTGCATCGATTCTCTTTAGCCGATTTTGATGGTCTGATGTTCGAACCCATTATCCCCGAAGAAGCGGACCCGATGTTCCCCAGCCGCGAGAGTGCTTATCAAACAATAGAATTCGAGATAGCCAAACAGCTGTCAGCGAAAATGACTATCGATCCTGAACAGATCCCTCAGAATTCATTGATTGTTCGCTATGGCATTGCCTCTGATTCCATCGTCTCCGACGCAGAACTGATTCAATTCTTTGGCACAACGCCGGGACTGGTCACTGAGCCGGGTCAGGAAAAACTGACCATAGCCATTGCCCTGATTCGGGCCAATACCGGCGACGCCCTGTGGAAAGGGGTTGCCCAGGGCACGATTGTTCCCGGACTGAGCAATGAAACACGACTGGCCAGAGCCGAAGCGGCCATAGCCAGAATGCTGGGCAATTTGAAGTAACGTCGGGGATATTGGAGAATGAAAGCAAGCAATCAATTATTCATTTTCCGTAGTTCAAAGATTTTCACCTTGTTATAGCCACCGGGATAGCCACTGCTGGCGGTGGTAAGCACATGGCCGCAGTCGTTACTGAAGGTGGCTGATTTAACCCCACCCATGGGAAATTGTGCCTTTTTCTACCCATAATCCATCAGCCCTCAGGCCAATAATTTTCGACGTTGAATCTCTGCTGGCAGTTATCAGATGGCAGCCATCGGGACCGAAGGTGGCTGAGTTGACCCCTGCTTTGTGGGAAAAGGTGGCTAATTTTTCCCATACTCCATCGTCGTCATGGCCATAAATTTTTACCTTTCCATCGTCACTGGCGGTTACCAGGTAAAGGCCATCGGCGCTAAAGCTGGCTGAATTGACTTCGTTATTATGGTGAATGGTGGTTTTTTTCTCCCATGTTCCGTCCTCCTCCTGGCCGTAGATTTTCGCCTTGCCATCAACACTGGCGGTCACCAAATGGCTGCAATCAGCGCTGAAGGTGGCTGAATTGACTGTTTCCTTATGTAAAATAATGGCTTTTTCCTTCCACGATCCATCCTTATGACCATAGATTTTCACCGTACAATTGCTGACGGTCACCAGATGGCTGCTATCAGCGCTGAAGGTAGCTGAATCGACATCATCAACGTGGTAAATTTTCGCTTCTTCTGCCCAGGTTCCACCCTCCTTCTGGCCGTATATTTTTGCCGTGCCATCATAACTGGCGGTCACCACATGGGTGCTATCGGGGCTGAAGGTAGCTGAGCTGACCCAGCCATCATGATCAATTGTGGCTTTTTCCACCCATAGTCCATCGCCCATCTTGCTGTAGATCTTCGCCGTGTGATCGCCACTGGCGGTCACTAAATGAGAGCTATTGTCGCTGAAAGTGGCTGAATTAACCCATGCATCATGAAAAATGGTAGCTTTTGCTTTCCATGATCCACCATCCTCATAGCCATAGATTTTTGCCGTGCCATCATCACTGGCAATGACCAGATAGCGGCCATCGGCACTGAAGGTGGCTGACTCTACGAGGGAATCATTGGAAATGGCGACCTTCTCTTCCCATGAACCATCGTCATTCCGGCTGCAGATTTTCACCTCTTCATCATCACCGATGGTCACCAGGTGGCGACCATCGTCGCTAAAGGAAGCCGATTCGACGCCATCATCATTGAAAATGGTGGCTTTTTCTTTCCATGATCCGTCGGACTCATTGTCATAAATTTTCGCCCTGCCATCGTCACTGGCAGTCACCACGTGGAGACCATCTTTACTGAAAGTCGCTGAATTGATTAAGGCACCATGGAAAATAGTGACTTTTTTATCGACATTAAATGTTTCACATTGCGACATTAGATCGGCATTGTTGAAAAAGAGCAGATCAGGAAAACAAGACTGTTCCCGACGTTTAACAAGTGACTGGATCAGCGCCCGATTATTCGTAAATTGCCCCAGCCAGGCACTGAGTTGCTCATCACTTCTTGCAGCGATGGTTGTCTTCAGTAGAGACTGGTGTGCTGAAGAGAAACGACGATACCAAGCTTTTGCCAGGGTATCTTCTTGTTTAACAAGCTCTTGAAAGTAGCTACATACCTGTTTCAAACGGGTAACATCTTTAAGCCCCAAATAGCCAATAATATTTAATTGTGCAGGGAGGGGCAAATTGAGTAGCTGAGCCTCACTGCTCACAGATACAGTGATTTCCCTACCCCCACTGACACCCGTTGGTGCCTGCTCCGATATAGATTGAGGAAGTTTTGGTAAATATGAAAAGGCAGCTTTTGAGTTGTTGCTTATTGATTCCATGCTTGGTCAATCCTTAGTTTGATAGTTTGTATTTATCTTCAATCAGGAAGAACATCCAAAACTGAAACTAAGGGTTGGATTCTGTCTTAAGGTAAAAGTTCATAACAGGTTGTTAAGTGAAACTAACAACAGTTTCTGTCTTGCAGCATACGCTAAATGGCATCACTCAGAAGGAATCTTTTAAATTGAATAAAAGTGAAGACAAACAATCAATTATTCTTTTATCCGTAGTTCAGTGATTTTCACCTTGTTATAGCCACCGGCATAGCCTTCGCTGACGGTGGTAAGCACATGGCCGCAGTCGGCACTGAAGGTGGCTGATTCGACCCTCTTCCCATGGTAAATTGTGGCTTTTTCTACCCATGATCCATTAGCACTCAGGCCAATAATTTTCGACGTTAAATCTCCACTGGCAGTTACCACATGGCGGCCATCGGGACCGAAGGCGGCTGAATTGACACTTGCGTAATGGAAAAAGATGGCCATTTTTTTCCATGATCCATCGTCGTCATGGCCATAAATTTTCACCTTTCCATCGTCACTGGCGGTCACCACATAAAGGCCATCGGCGCTAAAGCTGGCTGAACAGACTGCTTTCTTATGGCGAATGGTGGCTTTTTTTTCCCATGTTCCATCCTCCCTCTGGCCGTAGATTTTCGCCTTGCCATCACGACTGGCGGTCACCAAATGGTTGCCATCGGCGCTGAAGATGGCTGATTTGACAACAAATTTATGGTTAATAATGGCTTTTACGTTCCATGATCCATCCTTCTCATGGCCAAAAATTTTCACCGTGAAATCGTCACAGACGATCACCAGATGATTACTATCAGCACTGAAGGTAGCTGAATCGAAAAGATCAACAGGGTAAAGGGTGGCTTTTTCCTCCCATATTCCACCCTCCTTCTGGCCGTAGATTTTCCCCGTGCCATCAAGACTGGTGGTCACTACATGGGTGCTATCGGAACTGAAGGTAGCTGAGCTGACCCAGTTGCCATGATCAATGGTGGCTTTTTTCACCCATAACCCATCGCCCTCCCTGCTATAGATCCTCACTTTATGATCATTACTGGCGGTCATTATATGAGAACCATCGGCGCTGAAGGTGGCTGAATCGACCGGTTCATCATGGAAAATGGTAGCTTTTGCTTCCCATGATCCACCGTCTTCATAGCCATAGATTTTCGCCGTGCCATCGGCACTGGCAGTGACCAAATAGCGGCCATCGGCACTGAAGGTGGCTGATTCAACGTAGAGATCATGGGAAATGGTGGCCTTTTCTTCCCATAAACCATCGTCATTCCAGCTACAGATTTTCACCTTGTTATCTTCACCGATGGTCACCAGGTGGCGACCATCGTCGCTAAAGGCAGCCGAGTCGACGCCATCATCATGGAAAATGGTGTCTTTTTCTTTCCATGATCCATCGGACTCCTTGTCATAAATTTTCGCCGTGCCATCGTCACTGGCAGTCACCACGTGGAGACCATCTTTACTGAAAGTCGCTGAATTGATTAAGGCGCCATGGGAAATAGTGACTTTTTTATCGACATTGAATGTTTCACACTGCGACATTAGATCGGCATTGTTGAAAAAAAGCAGAGCAGGAAAACAAACCTCTTCCCGACGTTTAACAAGTGACTTGATTAGCGCCTGATTATTCGTAAATTGCCCCAGCCAGGCACTGAGTTGCTGATCACTCCTTGCGGTGATGGTTGTCTTCAGTAGAGACTGGTGTGCTGAAGAAAAACGACGATACCATGCCTTTGCCAGAATATCTTCTTGTTTAATAAGCTCTTGAAAGTGGCTACATACCTGTTTCAAACGGGCAATATCTTTAAGCCCCAAATAGCCAATAATATTTAATTGTATGAAGTGGGGCAAATTGACTAGCGGAGACTCACTGCTCTCAGATACAGTAATTTCCCTACCCCCACTGACACCCGCTGGTGCATGCTCCGATATAGATTGAGAGGGTTTTGGTAAATATGAAAAGGCAGTTTTTGAGTTGTTATTTATTGACTCCATGCTTTGTCAATCCTTAGTTTGATAGTTTGTATTTAAGTACTCAACCATACGAAATCATATTTTCTGACTCATTGTTCAGGCACTCGCGGCAACTGCTCCTGCGTTGCTCTAGCTCCTGCATCCATGCAGTCGTGCTGCGTTGCAACTCTGGTCACATAGCTTGCTATGTTCCCGTCGTTGCGCCTTGCAGAGCACCTGCCCAATAAGCCAGAAATATTCGATTCCGTACGGCTGAGTACTTATCTTCAATCAGGAAGAACATCCAAAATTGAAAGCAAGGATTGGATTCTGTTTTAAAGTAAAAGTTCCTAACAGGTTGTCAACTAATCACTCAGAACAAACCTCCTGGATTGAACAAAAGTAAAGGCAAACAATCAATTATTCATTTATCCGCAGCTCAGTAATTTTCGCCTTGTGATAACCACCATCGGCGGCGGTGGTAAGCACATGGCTAAAGTCGTCACTGAAGGCGGCTGATGAGACCAGTCCCCCATGGGAAATTGAGGCTTTTTCTACCCAGGATCCATCAGCCCCCAGGCCAATAATTTTCGCTGTTTTATCTTTACTGGCGGTCACGATATGGTAACCATCAAAACTGAATGTGGCTGAATAGACTCGACTATTATGGCAAATGGTGGTTTTTTCTTTCCATGATCCATCGTCCTCACGGCCATAAATTTTCACCTTACCATCGTCACTGGCGGTCACCACATAGCGGCCATCGGGACTGAATATGGCTGAATTGACATCGCCTCCATGGTAAATGGTGGCTTTCTTTTCCCATGATCCATCTGCCTTCTTGCCATAGATTTTCGCCGTGCCATCATAACTGGCGGTCACCACATGGCTGCCATCGCCGCTGAAGGCGGCTGATTTGACCTTATTTTTATGACGAATACCGGTTTTAAATTCCAATGATCCATCGTCTTCAAGGCCATAGATTCTCACCGTGTAATTGTCGCTGACGGTCACCAGATAGCTGCCATCAGCGTTGAAGGCAACTGAATCAATATCGCCAAAATAGTGCAAGCCGGCTTTTTCTTCCCATATTCCACCTTCCTCCAGACCGTAGATTTTTGCCGTGCCATCATAACTGGCGGTCATCACACGGGTAGCATCGGCGTTGATCTTAACTGAGCTAATCAAGTCATTATGATAAATTATGCCGGTTTCCAGCCATGATCCATCGTCCTCCCTACTATGGATCTTGACTGTGTGGTCGCCGCTGGCAGTCACCATATGGCGGCCATCGTTACTGAAGGTGGCTGAGCTGACAAATTCATTATGGGGAATGATAGCTTTTGCTTTCCATGATCCATCGTTCTCATAACCATAGATTTTCGCCGTGCCATCGTCACTGGCAGTTAACAAATAGCGGCCATCGGCGCTGAAGGTGGCTGATTTGACATAGGCATCATGGCAAATAGTGGCCTTTGCTTCCCATGATCCATCATCATTACGGCCATAGATTTTCACCTTGTCATCTTCACCGATGGTCACCACGTGCAGGCCATCGACGCTGAAGGTGGCTGATATGACCGATTTATCATGGGAAATGCAGGCTTTTTCTTTCCATGACCCGTCGGCCTCCTTGTCATAGATGCTCGCTGTGCCATCATCACTGGCAGTCACCACGTGGAGACCGTCTTTACTGAAAGTCGCTGAATTGATAAAGGCGTTATGGGAAATAGTGACTTTTTTATCGACATTGAATGTTCTGCACCTCGACATCAGATCAGTGTTGTTGAAAAAGAACAGAGCAGGAAAACATTCCTCTTTTCGACGCCCAACAAGTGACTCGATTAACGCCTGATTATTCGTAAATTGCCCCACCCAACCTCTGAGTTGCTCATCACTTCTTGCGTTGATAACTGTGTTCATCAGAGACTGTTGAGCTGGAGAAAAACGTCGATACCATTCCTTTGCCAGGACATCTTCGGTAACTTTCAAGGTAGATGTCGCCTCAACTTATGCAGCTAAATCACAATGCTGCTGATTCTCTGATCGCTCAGGGTTAAGCCACACCTCTACCGGTAATTGCCAGTTTCTGGTTTCACGGCTTCCCCATCGCTCAGGGTGTTGCTCTTTTGCTTTACGGTAAACTCTTTCACGATTCAGAACCCTTTTCTGAGCCTTCCCTGTATGTCTGTCGTAGGGGGTCTGGAACTTGATGCCACTGTGCTTATGCTCCATGTTGTACCAGTTTACGAACCCGTACACCCACTTTCTGGCTGACTCCAGACTGGAGAAGTGATTCGGATACCCGGGACGATATTTCATGGTTCTGAAGCCTGACTCTGAGTATGAGTTATCGTTACTTACGCGCGGCCTGCTGAACGATGTCTGTACTCCTAGCTGCTGAAGAGTACTCAGCATGGTCGCCCCTTTCATTGGGCTGCCATTATCGGAGTGCAGAACCAGTGGTTGCTCCTGAAGGCTGATTTTATTCTGCATGAAAGCTTTGCGGATCATCTGAGCAGCCAGATCAGAGGACTCCCTCTCATGGACTTCCCAGGTCACAATCATGCGGCTATAGACGTCCAGAACCAAATAGAGATAATAATATTTACCCCTGATCGGCGACCCCAAAAATGTTATATCCCACGACCAGAGCTGATTCGGAGCCGTAGCCCGATGCGATGTCGGCTTCCGCTTTGCGGGCTTCTGACTGCGACCGCGATGATGCTGTTGATTATGGGCCTTCAGCACTCGATAAAAGCTTGACTCAGAAGCCATATAAACACCTTCGTCGGCCAGTGTCGGTACAATTTGGCATGGCGACTTACTTTTGAATCGCTCGCTGTTACAGACTTTCAGAATCTCGTTTTGCTCACTCTTGGTTAGTTGGTTGGCAGGCATTGTCCGGTCTGCGTATTGACGCTGATCTTCCCGCACCTGTTCTACATCTTTTTGCCAGCGCTGAACCGTGCGTATCGACAGGTTGAGCGCAGCACAGGCTTTCACTTTACGTGCACCCTGTGAAACAGCTTCCTGGATTAAAGCAACGGCTTCCTTGCGATCAGGGAGAGGAATCAATCGTCCTCGCGCTCCCCCCAGATCGCGTTTGCCTTTTTTGTTAGAACCAACAGTGCTGCGGTTTCAGCAAGTGCCTTGTCTTTGCGTTTGAGTTCTTTTTCCAGTTTCTGGATGCGCTTCTTGTCATCTCGTCTGGCAGCGGCCTGTACCTGACGGGATTCAGCAGGCTTTGTGCTGCCTGCGATAAAATCAGCTTTCCACTGCTGCAAGTCTTCATAGTAGAGACCCTTCTTACGACAGTATTCGGATAGCTCTGTTGTGTTCATGTTGGCGGTTTCCATCAGAACCGCGAACTTGTTTTCAGCACTCCACTGCTGAGGATTCTTACCATCACCGGGCACGGCTACACCTTGCGCTTTTGCCTGTTTGCGCCAAGTATACAGGGTTGCATCAGTAATGCCGGTTTCTCTTTTAAGCTGAGCCACGGAAACATTATTTGGCGGCATCATCTTCTGGATAATGGACTCTTTCATTTCTTTGGAGTAGCGAGTCATAACGGCCTCTTTCTGTATGCTCTCAATTATTGAGAGTCATGAATCAAAAGAGGCGACATCTATCCTGACACAGTGGGTCTTCTTGTTTAATAAGCTCTCGAAAGTGGGTACATGACTGTTTCAAACGGGCAATATCTTTAAGCCCCAGACGGCCAATAATATTTAATTGTGTCGAGCGGGAGGCATTGAGTAGAGGAGGTTTACCATTCTCAAAGGCAGTGATTTCCCTAGCCTCACGGACACCGGTTTTTGCTCGCTTCGATTCAGGTTCATCAGGATCTGGCAAATATGAAACGCCGGTGTTTGAGCTGTTATATATTGCGTGCATGCTTTGTCACTCCTTAGTTTGATAGTTTGTATTTATCCTCATTCGGAAAAAACATTCGATTTTATATTTAGAATTGGATTCTGTTTTAAAGTAAAAGTTCTTAACAAGTTGTTAAGTGAAACTAACAAAAATTTCTGTCTTTGAGCACAACACGCAGAACAGGGTCACTCAAAAGAAACCTCTTGAATGTATAAGCCCGGATCGCACGCTCATCTTCGGGGTGACAGGATTTCTGAAATACGGCCAATGTCGTATTATTGTGAACAATGAAATATGGGAGCGGCTATTCGAGGCTGTATGCTCTTTGATGAAGATGCGGTGGACTGGTAAATAAAAGTGAAAGCAAACAATCATGCATCAGTAGTTGTGTAATTTTTACCTTGCGATCGCTACCAACGGTAACTACATGGCCGCCATCATTACTGAAGGTGGCTGATGTGACCCAACCCGTATGGGAAATAGTGGCTTTTTCCAACCATGATCCATCAGCCCGCTGGCCAATAATTTTCGCCGTTTTATCTTTACTGGCAGTCACCACATGACGGCCATCGGGACTGAAGGTGGCTGAGAAGACATTATGATTATGGGAAATGATGGCTTTTTGTTTCCATGATCCATCGTCCTCATGGCCATAAATTTTCACTTGGCCATCGTCACTGGCGGTTACCAGGTGGCGGCCATCGGCGCTGAAGGTGGCTGAATTGACGTGGCCATCGTGGGAAATGACAGCTTTCCCTTCCCATGAGCCATCCACCTTCTGGCCATAGATTTTTGCCGTGCCATCAGAACTGGCGGTCACCACATGGCTGCCATCGGCGCTGAAGATGGCTGATTTGACATCACCTTTATGGGGAATAACGGCCTTTATGTTCCAGGATTCATGCTTCTCATAACCAAAGATTTTCACCGTGTAATCGTCACTGACGGTCATCCCATGGCTGCCATCAGTGCTGGAGGTGGCTGATTCGACATCGTCAAGGTGGTAAATGGTGGCCTCTTCTCTCCATATTCCACCTTCTTCCTGGCCGCAGATTTTTGCCGTGCCATCATAACTGGCGGTCATCACACGAGTGTCATCAGCACTGAAGTTAGCTGAGTTGACCCAGTCATCATGATAAATGATGGCTTTTTCTGCCCATGACCCATCGTCTTCACGGCCATGGATTTTCGCCGTGCCATCGTCACTGGTGGTCACTGCATGGTGGCCATCGGCACTGAAGGTGGCTGAATTGACATCTTTATCATGAAAAATGGTCGCTTTTGTCTTCCATCGTCCATCGTCCTCATGGCCATAAATTTTCGCCGTGCCATCGTTACTGGCAGTGATCAAATAGCGGCCATCGACGCTGAAGGTGGCGGATTCGACAGAGGAATCATGGGAGATGATGGCTTTTGCTTCCCATAATCCATCGTCATTCCGGCCGTAGATTTTCACCTTGTGATCTTTACCGATGGTCACCACCTGGCAGCCATCGGCATTGAAGGTGGCTGATGTGACCGATTTATCATGGGAAACGGTGGCTTTTTCTTTCCATGATCCGTCAGCCTCCTTGTCGTAGATGTTCGCTGTGCCATCGTCACTGGCAGTCACCAGGTGGAAACCGTCTTTGCTGAAAGTCGCTGAATTAATAAAGGCGTTATGGGAAATAGTGACTTTTTTATCGACATTGAATTTTTCGCACTTCGACATCAGATCAATGTTGTTAAAAAAGAACAGAGCAGGGAAACAATCCTCTCTTCGACGCTTAACAAGTGACTCGACTAACGCCTGATTATTCGTAAATTGCCCCACCCAGCCTCGGAGTTGCTGATCACTTCTTGCGGTGATAACTGTCTCCATCAGAGACTGGTGAGCTGGAGAAAAACGGCGATACCATTCCTTTGCCAGAATATTTTCTTCTTTAATAAGCTCTCGAAAGTGGCTACAAGACTGTTTCAAACGGGCAATATCTTTAAGCCCCAGACGGCCAATAATATTTAAGTGTGTTGAGCGGGACAAATTGAGTAGAGGAGGTTTACTATTCTCAAATACGGTTTCTTCCCTACCCCCACTGATACCCGTTGATACTCGTTCCGATAAAGATTGAGCAGGTTTTGGTAACAATGAATCATGCATCAGTAGTTGAGTGATTTTCACCTTGTGGTCGTCACCGATGGTTACCACATGGCCGCTGTCATTGCTGAAGGTGGCTGACATGACCCAAAACTTATGGGAAATAGCGGCTTTTTCCAGCCATGATCCATCAGCCCCCTGGCCAATAATTTTCGCTGTGTTATCTTTGCTGGCAGTCACCAAATGGCGGCCATCGGAACTGAAGGTGGCTGAATTGACATCGCCAGCATGGAAAATAGTGGTTTTTTCTTTCCATGATCCATCGTCCTTACGGCCATAAATTTTCACTTTGCCCTCTTCACTGGCGGTTACCAGATGGCGGCCATCAGCGCTGAAGGCGGCTGATCTGACGTCATTTTCATGGGGAATAGCGACTTTTTCTCTCCATACTCCATCGCTCCCAAGAGCAAAGATTGTCACCGTGTTATCGTAAGTGGCGGTGACCAAATAGCGACCATCGGCGCTGAAGGTGGCTGAGACATCAGACTCAAAATGGCTAATGGTTACTTTTTCTTCCCATGTTCCATCTTCCTTCAGGCTGCAGATTTTCGCCGTGCAATCATAACTGGTGGTCACAAGGTGGTTACTATCGGCGCTGAAGGTAGCTGAGCAGGCCCAGTTATCATGATAAATTGTGGCTTTTTCTACCCATGACCCATCGTCCTCCTTGCTAAGGATCTTCAGTGTGTAGTCGTTGCTGGCAGTCACTATATGCTGGTCATCTGGGCTGAAGCTGGCTGAATGGACCTCTTCAAGATGGGAAATGATCGCTTTTTCTTTCCATGATCCATCGTCCTCATGGCCATAGATTTTCGCCGTGCCATCGTCACCGGTGGTCACGACATGGTAGCTATCGGTGCTGAAGGTGGCCGAGTTAACATATTCACCATGGCAAATGATCGCTTTTTCTTCCCATGATCCATCGTCCTCATGACCATAGATTTTCGCCGTGCCATCGTGGCTGGCAGTCACCAAATAGCAACCATTGGCGCTGAAGGTGGCTGATTCAACACGGGCATCATGGGAAATGATGGCTTTTGCTTGCCATGATCCATCGTCATCGCGGCCATAGATTTTCACCTTGTGATCGCAACCGATGGTCATCACGTGGCGGCCATCGTCGCTGAAGCTGGCTGATCTGACCGAGTAGTCATTATGGGAAATGATGGTTTTTTCTTTCCATGATCCATTGTTCTCCTGATCATAGATTCTCGCCGTGCCATCATAACTGGCAGTCACCAGGTGGCGGCCATCGGTGCTAAAAGTGGCCGAGTTGACATAGCTGCCATGGGAAATAATGACTTTAGCCTCTAAATTAAACGTTTTGCGTTGCGACATTAAATCAGTGTTGCTGAAAAAGAGCAGAGCAGGAAAATAAGCATGGTTTCGGCGTTCTATAAGTGACTTGATTAACGCCTGATTATTCGTAAACTGTCCCAGCCAAGCACTGAGTTGCTGATCATTTTTTGCAGTGACAACTGTCTTTAGCAGAGTCTGGTGCGAGGTAGAAAAGCAGCGATACCACGCCTTTGCCAGAATATCTTCATCTTTAATAACCTCTCGAAAGTAGGTACACACCTGATTTAAACGGGCAATGTCTTTAAGTCTCAAACAGCCAATAATTTTCAATTGTGTCAAGCTGGGCAAATTGCGTAGTGAAAGTTCACCCTTGTCACATACAGTAATTTTCCTGCCTGTACTGACAACCGTTGGTGCTGGCATCGATGTAGATTGATCAGGTTTTGGTGAAAGTGAATCGACTATATTGGAGTTGTTATTGGCTCCATTCATGATCTGTTACTCCATGGTTAGTATTTACCCTCAATTAAAAAAGAACATTTAAAATTGATGCCACGGGTTAGAATCGGTGATGAAATAAAAGTTCATAACAGGTTGTTAAGTGAAACTAACAAAAGTTTCTGTCTTTCAGCACACGCAGAGCAACGTCACTCAGATGGATAAGCCCGGATCGCACGCTCATCTTCGGGGTGACCGGAGTACCGAGCAAGCAAACAATCAATCGATGAATAGTTTAATGATTTGCACCCTGTCATGGTAGCTGACGGTAACCAGATGGCTAACGTCGTTGCTGAAAGTGGCTGATATTTCCGACTCCCATTGGTAAATCGTGGCTTTTTCTACCCATGATTCATCAGTTTCCTGGCCAATGATTTTCGCCATGTTGTCGTAACTGGTAGTCACCAGATGGCGGCCATCGGCACTGAAGGTAGCTGAGGTGACCGGACCGTCATGTTCAATTTCGGCTTTTCTTTTCCACAATCCATCGTCGTCACGGCCATAAATTATCACTCTGCCGTCGTGACTGGCAGAAACCATATGACGGCTATCGGCGCTGAAGGTGGCTGAATTGACGTGGTCATAGCCACCATGGTCGATGGTGGCTTTTTTTTCCCATAATCCACCCGCACCGGCCTTCTGGCCACAGATTATCGCCATGCCATCATCACCGGTGGTCACCAGATGGCAGCCATCGGGGCTGAAAGACGCTGTTTCGACGAAGTCACTATGGAAAATAGTGACTTTTTCTTTCCATGTTCCATCGTCCTCATAGCCATGGATTTTCACACTTTTATCGCCACTGACGGTAACCACATGGTATCCATCGGCGCTAATAGTGGCTAAATCGACACCGTCTTCATGGTAAATGATGGCCTGTTCTTCCCATGTTCCGCCCGCCTCCTGGCCGTAGATTTTCGCAGTGCCATCCCAACTGGCGGTCAACAAATGACGACCATCGGCGCTTAAATTAGCTGAGATGACACAGTCATCATGAGTAATTCTGGCTTTTTCTTTCCATGAACCATCATCCTCATAGCCGAAGATTTTCGCGCTGTGGTCGTAACTGGCGGTCACCACGAGACGGCCGTCGGAGCTAAAGACGGCTGAAACGATCTTGTTATCATGGGAAATGATGACTTTTTCTTCCCATAATCCATCCTCATCATGACCATAGATTTTTGCAATGTTGTCGTCACTGGTGATCATCAGATGGCGGCCATCAGGGCTGAAGTTAGCCGAGTTGATGCAGTCATTATGACGAAAGATCGCTTTTTCTTCCCATCTTCCATTAGCCTCCCAACCGAAGATTTTTGCGGTTTTACCGTCACTGGTGGTCACTACGTGACGGCCATCGTCACTGAAGGTGGCTGATCTGACCGCGCCATAATGGGAAATGATGGCTTTTTCTTGCCATGTTCCATTGTCCTGCTGGTCATAGATTTTCGCCTTGCCATCATTACTGGCAGTCACCACATGGAGGCCATCGGTGCTGAAAGTGGCCGAGTTGACATCCATTCTATGGGAAATGTCTTTAGCCTCTAAATTAAATGTTTTGTGTTGCGACATTAAATCAGTGTTGTTGAAAAAGACCAGAGCAGGAAAATAAGCATTCTTTCGCCGTTTTATAAGTGACTGGATTAACACTTGATTATTCGTAAACTGCCCCAGCCAAGCGCTGAGTTGTTCATCGCTTTTTGCGCTGACGACTGTCTTTAGTAGAGACTGGTGTGCTGAAGAAAAGCGGCGATACCATGCCTTTGCCAGAAGGTCTTCTTCTTTAATAACCTCTCGAAAGTAAGTACACACCTGTTTTAAACGGGCAATATCTTTAAGTCTCAAACAGCCAATAATTTTCAATTGTACCAAGCTGGGCAAATTGATCAGTGACAGTTCATCCTTGTCACATACAGTAATTTTCCTGCCTGTACTGAGACCCATTGGTGCTGGCATCGATGTAGATTGATCAGGTCTTGGCGAAAGTGTACCGACAATGTTGGAATTGTTATTGACTCCATTCATGTTCTGTTACTCAATGGTTAGTATTTAACCTCAATCAAAAAGGACATTCAGAATTGGTGCCACGAGTTAGAGTCGGTATTGAAATAAAAGTTCATAACAGGTTGTTAAGTGAAACTAACAAAATTTTCTGTCTTTCAGAACACGCAGAATAGCATCACTCAGAAGCCCCCCTTGGATTAATAAGCCCGTAGCGCGGTCTCATCTTCGGAGTGACTGGAGTAAGGCTTTTCAGCCGAATAATAATCCGGCTCAGCCATACTTTTTCACCACCGGCAGTAAAATTTTTCACTACTGCCGCTCTTAATTTGAATTTTCCATGAAGAAATAGATAACACCTGTTTTCTCATATCCAAAGTTTTATGTAATTAATTCAACAACTTGGCATCTTCCTTAATTCTTTTCTGTAAAGCCGGATGCGCCTTGACCCTATGGAGATAGGCGGCAAAGGCCGGATATTCTGACGGGTCAGGTTCGAATCCAGCATAACCGGCATTGATAAAACAGGAACCGATGCCAATATCAGCCATCATCAAGGATTCACCCAAGAGAAAACCCTGTTCCGGAACAACACTTTCCAGATAGGCCAATGTCCTGGGCATGTTGTCTTTAAGGTTTTGCTGTACTTTGTCTTCGTCCGTTTCCATCCCCATCATTGGCTTCACCACCCGTTCGAAGAACAAACCTTCAGCAATCACTTTCATCAAAACGGTATCAGCGTATTCCTCATACCAGCGGGCTTTGGCTTTGTGGGCCGGATCGGTGGGATACAAAGCAATTTCCGGATAGCGATCTTCCAGATACTCACAGATGATGGAAGAGTCGGCCAGTGTCACTTCACCATCCTGCAGGGCAGGAATTTTTTTCAGGGGACTGATTTTTTCAAAACCCTCCGGGGTATTAAATGGAATGACGAGGTCCAACTCAAAATCCAGTCCCTTCATTTCCAGGGCCACTATAACCTTTCGAACCATGGGAGAAAGGATTGCTCCGTAAACTTTCATGTTGATTCTCCTCTACTGTGAATCATTTTCATTCCTTAAGGATAAGTACCTGAAAGGCTGAGAACCATCCATCCTACAACCAAGACTGCTAATAAAGCCACTTTATGCTAAGCTTGCGTCGTTTATTTACATTCCGATGAAACTCAATGAGACAGTCCATTCTGGGTCCCCTCTCTCCAGAGGTTTTCCTGCAGAGCTATTGGCAAAAGAAACCTCTGCTGATCCGTCAGGCCATAGCGGATTTTCAGTCGCCTCTCTCAGCCGATGAGCTGGCGGGTCTGGCACTGGAAGAGGAGGTTGAGTCCCGTATTATTCTGGAGAAGGGAGAAACTCCATGGGAGCTGAGACGAGGACCTTTTAGTGAATCTGACTTTACCTGTCTGCCTCCCAGTCACTGGACACTTCTGGTTCAGGCTGTGGATCACTGGGTTCCCGATGTTCACTCGCTGCTGGATTACTTTGACTTCCTGCCCTCCTGGCGCCTTGAAGACATTATGATCAGCTATGCAACCGATGGGGGTTCCGTGGGTCCTCACTACGATCATTTTGATGTTTTCCTGATTCAGGCCCAAGGCAAAAGGCGTTGGCAAGTTGGCCCGGTCTACGATGCCAGCTCACCGAAACTGGAAAACACTAACCTTCATATCTTGTCAGAGTTTGCGGTTCTGGAAGATTATGTCCTTGAACCAGGTGATATGCTCTATCTGCCGCCCGGTGTCGGTCATCATGGTGCTGCCGAAGGCGAATGCATGACTATTTCAGTCGGTTTCCGGGCTCCCAGTCATCGCGAAATTCTTATGCAGTTTACAGACTTTATCGCCGATCAGCTGCCAGAAAGCCTTCGCTATTCTGACCCCGACCAGACTTTGCCCGTGCGCAAAGGCGAGATTGATGATAAAGCCCTGGATCGTTTGCAGACAATCCTGAAACAGCATATAGAAGATCGCTCCATGCTGGCAGACTGGTTTGGCGGGATGATGACTCAACCCAAACACGAGCAGCCTGTTGAAGAGCCCTGGCAAAATTGGGAAACCTTTAAGGAAGAGGCTGAAGGAGTTGATCTGGTGCTTAATGAGGGCTCAAGGCTCGCTTTCCGGGAAGAAAGAAATTCCATGACATTGTTTGCTGATGGTGACGCCTATGTATGTCACTCTGCAAACGCAACGAACCTGGCTCAACAGTTGTGTCAGAACTCAAAACTGACATCCGATCAATGGTGCTCTGTCATAGATAATGAAACACGGGAGCTAGTGCTCGACTTGATTAACTCAGGCTCCATCTACCCGCTCTTTGAGGAAAGTGCAGACGGCTGATAAATATAAGAGTAAAAGCAAACCATCAATCGCTCATCAATAGTTTAATGATCTTCACCCTGAGATCGCAGCCGACGGTAACCAGATGGCTTAAGTCGTTGCTGAAGGTGGCTGATGTAACCGAATCCCAATGGGAAATAGTGGCTTTTTCTACCCATGATCCATCAGTTGCCTGGCCAATAATTTTCGCCGTGTTATCTTTACTGGGAGTCACCAAATGGCGGCCATCGGCACTGAAGGTGGCTGAGATGACCGGACGATTATGACGAATTTCTGATTTTATTTTCCACAATCCATCGTCATCAAGGCCATAAATTATCACTCTGCAATCGTGAGTGCCAGTAACCAAATGACGGCTATCAGCGCTGAAGGTGAAATTGGCATGGCCATAGCCACCATGGTACAAAGTGGCTTTTTCTTCCCATAAACCACCTGCACCCGCCTTATAGCCATAGATTATCGCCACGCCATCTTCACGGGTGATCACAAGATGGCAGTCATCGGGGCTGAAAGAGGCTGTTTTGACCACATCACTATTGATAATAGTGACTTTTTCTTTCCATGTTCCATCGTCCTCATAGCCGTGGATTTTCACACTGTAATTGTGACTGACGGTAACCAGGTGGTGTCCATCGGCGCTAATGGTGGCTATATCGATACCTTCTTCATGGAAAATGGTGGCTTGTTCTTCCCATGTTCCGCCCGCCTCCTGACCGAAGATTTTCGCAGTGCCATCGTAACTGGCGGTCAGCACATGGCGACCATCAGCGCTTAAAGTAGCTGAGACGACACAGTCGTCATGAGTAATTCTGGCTTTTTCTATCCATAATCCATCGGACTCCAGACTATAGATCTTCGCTGTGTTATCGTCGCTGGCAGTCACCACATGGTGTCCATCGGCACTGAAGGTGGCTGAATTAATAACGCAACCATGGACAATGATGGCTTTTTCTTCCCATAATCCATCGTCATCATGACCATAGATTTTTGCTATGTAGTCGTCATGAGTGATCAGATGGCAGCCGTCAGGGCTAAAGTTAGCTGCGGAGATGTAGTCATCATGGTGAACGATGGCTTTTTCTTCCCATCTTCCATCAGCCTCGCAAACGATGATTTTTGCGGTTTCATTGTCACTGATGGTCACCACTTGACGGCCATCGTCGCTGAAGGTGGCTGATCTGACCCTGTCATCATGGGAAATGATGGCTTTTTCTTGCCATTTCCCATTGTCCTCCAGATCGTAGATTTTCACCGTGCAATCATTACTGGCAGTCACCACGTGGAGGCCATCGGTACTGAAAGTGGCCGATCTGATATGGAGTCTATGGGTAATAGTGGCTTTCGTCTCTAAACTAAACGTTTTGCACTGCGACATTAAATCAGTGTTGTTGAAAAAGACCAGAGCAGGAAAATAAGCATTCTTTCGGCGTTTTATAAGTGACTGGGTTAACTCTGGATTATTCGTAAACTGCCCCAGCCAACGACTGAGTTGTTCATCATTTTTTGCGGAGATGACTGTCTTTAGTAGCGACTGGTGTGTTGAAGAAAAGCGGCGATACCATGCCTTTGCCAGAATGTCTTCTCCTTTAATAAGCTCTCGAAAGTAGCTGCACACCTGCTTTAAACGGGCAATATCTTTTAGTCTCAAACAGCCAATAATTTTCAATTGTGTCAGGCTGGGCAAATTGAGTAGTGAACGTTCACCCTTGTCAGCTACAGTAATTTTCCTGCCTGCACTGACACCCATACCCGTTCCTGGTCGCCCCGAGATAGATTGCTCAGGCGTTGTTGAGAGAGAAATATCAGGGTTGTTATTTATTCGATCCATGGGTGGTTGCTCCACACCTCGTATTTATCCTCAATTAGAAAAAGTCAATTAAAAAAGGCATTCGAAATTGACGCTGTAAGTTCGACTCACTTTTAAAGTAAAAGTTCATAATATGTTTTTAAGCACAACTGACAAAGTTTCTGTCTTCCAACATACTCAGAATGACTGACTTCAATCAGCCAGAGCTCCGTGGAGCTTTAAGGCTTGGAATTTTCATTTTCCAGGTCTCAAATCAAGAAAAGTTGAAGCTGATTTCTTAGGTAGATATGTCCTGTCAAGTACTGGATTTCTTAGTCTTTTACAGATTAACCAGTCATTTTTTGGCCTTCAGGCTTTACTGAAAAAAAACCCAACGGAAGGCTTGTCAGTAACTATTCTAATGAGGTTGTTTTAATTAATTGAAGGCAAAGTTATGATCCTGGAGCGCGCCTTTAAGGTGTTTTTGTTTTCAGTGTTTTTTTGTTTTTTTCAGCAGGGGCTGGCAAAGGATACCTATGACCTTGAAGAGTTTCGCCAGTATTTTAAAAAGAGCTGGAATCCGCCTTCGAAAGAACAACAAGAGGGCACAGATAATTCGATTGTGAGCCCGTTTGAAAATATTCGTATTGGCTTTTTCAGACTAAATTTAACGGCTGACGATGTATCTGGAGATGATCGACTGGAAATACATAATGATTTTTGGCTTGATGAGCAAGACTTTAGAAATCTGTCAAACTTTTACTTTAACTATGTCAACATTGGGGATTCTCAACATCGGCATGGGCGCATTCAGAAAATACTAAGACTTATATTTCGTATATTCACTATAAATACGACCACGGAAAATAGCCCGGAAGATCAGGAGCTAATACAGGCAATGGCAAAAAGCCTCTTTGAACCATTGTTTTATACTCGAACCAACGATGACGGGATTAACCCCTATTACGGTATTTTCAATCCAAATGCAGCAGACTTACTGTCTCATCATATCAATATTAATAACAGTTTAGCCCTGATGTTTTTTACTTTTCTTGGTCCTTATGTTCTTCCCATGAATACCTTTTTACATCACTCACATGTTCTGGTTTGGCGTATCACCCGAAACAGCTATCATCAGGCATTATCCAATTCACTGCTGTCTGGCAATATCAGCGAATATCATTCTCCGCAAAGCTTTGCCAATCAGCTCAAAGCGGCAAACCTGGACACTGAAACAGCCCTTATAATCGGTCTATCCTCAATGGCAAGAGCTTCTACAATGTGCACAAATTTACATCGGAGCTGGCCAGAGACGCTGGAATCACTGTTGCAAAAATTCTTGTCCACTGGAATTTTAGACAACTGCTACAACACTATGTCGCTCCTACGCCTAGGACCCTTTGCCTTTGCTTCTTCACCCGAGTTTTTGCATAGCTACCAAGGCATGCGAGAGTTTGCATACAATATTCTGGGTCTTGACATTGACCTCACACCCTCGCGTGTATTAGCTAAAGAAAGCTATGCACATTCAGGCGTCCCCGGCAATCTGTCGGGCCATTCTCCCCAGGATAACAGTTCTTGCCGTAATTCTGATTCTGCCTGGCGTTCAGAAAATAAAGGTTCCAACAATGAAACAACGCTGGAAGCAGGAGCAATTGTGGGAGCCACAGGAGGAAGTCAGGAATGTTTGATTTGTTCAAAATCACTGGAAGATAAAACAATACCAGAAAACGCCATACGTTCTGTTGTCTGCAAAGACTGTATTAAGAACATATTAAAGGACTAGAGAGGAAGGGAAGCCATGCTTCCCCTTTATCTTTCCTGCGGTTCTGACATTCTTTCCCGCTGAACATCACAATCACTGATTATCATTTTGTGGTGGCTCCAAAGGAGCCACGGGACTGGAGCTCAGCTTTTGCCTCTGCGCCTGCAGCATGCCAGGGGTCAGAGAGTTGTCATTGTCTCCAGTTTCTCCGGGATTAGTGACGGTTTCCGGATTGATTGCCGGATCGTTGGAATTACCTTGGTTACCGCTACTAAAAATCTAACATAATCTGTAATTATGTAGACTTATCTACGCCGTCGGCATGGATGCACGACGAATCGTGTCTAACTCCACTCTTGCGTAGGGTTTAGGGTCGAGCTGTAACGTGTCTCGACCATAATTATCAAGGTTAAAACTCGCACTGTAATCCCTATCATGCAGAGTTTTACATTTTGGACACCGCCACTCACGATCAGACAGAGTAAGATTGTCATTTACGTAGTCGCAAGTATGAACCGCACACTTCTTCGAGCTGGGAAAGAACCGATCTGCAATCACAACCTGGCATCCTCTCAGCTCTGCCTTGTATTCAACAAGTTCTCTCAGCTTACCGAAACCTGCGTCACTGATTGCTCTTGCCAGTTTGCGGTTTTTTACCATGCCTTTGACATTCAGATTTTCGAGGGTGATTATTTTGAATTTTGAAGTCAGATAATCACTTACCTCATGTATTGCGGCTGATCGCTGGTTACTTATCCGGTAATGCAGTTTGGCAACCGCTCGCTTGGCTTTCGCATAGCGGTTGCTTCCCTTTGTTTTGCAGCTTAACGCTCTCTGTTTACTGTTAAGGCGTTTCAGAGAGCCTTTCAGTTTCTGATTAGCAGCAAAGGTTTTGCCATTCGAGCAAATAGCTAAATCTTTGATGCCAAAATCAACGCCTACAGACTCATTGCTTTGTGCTTTTGGGTCGTAATCCTGAGTGTCTACCAAAATAGAAGCGAAATACTTTCCGGCTCGCTTACTGATCGTCACCTGACAGGGTGCTCCTGTGAATCTCAGCTCTTGGCGCATCTTGATGCGGGTTTTCAGTTTCTCAATGCGAAGTGTTCTGTCATCAACATCGAACTTGGGTTTTTCTCTGAGAGAAAAACTGTCGTGTAGTCCTCGCTTCTTGAATCTTGGATAACCTGCTTTTTCTCCTTTCTTCACCCGACGAAAGAAGTGAGTAAAAGCGTCATGAAGATCGTCGATTGTGTTCCTGGTGACACGTTGGCTGACTTCTGAATACCATGGAAACTCCAGCCTGAGTTCTTGGTATTTTTCATTCGCAGCCTTCTTTGACCATTTAACGCCTTCTTGATTGAAATGGGCTAACAGTTGATTGAACGCATGACGACGGGAACCACAAGCCCTATCAAGATAATCGGCTTGTTGTTTTGTCGGTCTGAGTTCAATCTTGTGAGCTAACAACATCTCGCAAAGTCTCAAGCATTTTTTCGTATAACCTGAGTTCGCCAACCTTTTGCAGAACAGCAGGCTTCCAGTAACTCTTGCTGCCTGTCTAAGTCTGGCTTTTGGTCGTGACCGGATACTCTGCAATAGCAAAGCGTAGGCGCAGCTTCGTTACTGTAGCCTATGAATTCAGACACGTTGTAGTAACGAGTTCCACCTTTGGTCTTTCTGGCAGGAAGCAGCTCACCTGTGCTTTCCCATTTTCGAAGTGTTACTGGGTCTGTACCAAGTAGACGAGCTGCCTCACCTATCTTTACTAATCTCTTATCTATGCATGAGATTTTATAAGATAGTTTTAGATTATAATAGATTGTTGCGAACTGTTTTTAACCCCTGGCTTTATCAAGCCTTTACTGGGCTGACCCAGGCCGAACTTCGGTAATAACTACGGGGCTATTGGAGCGGTTCAAACCTTCAAACGCCTCCAGTCTCACAGGCTTATGGCGAACGTCCTTCCAGTGCTTTTCCCAATCGTTATCGTAATCGTTCTCACCTTCCTGGTGAGTGTTGTCGCCCAGTTTATCAGCGATCACTTTGATACTGTTTTTAATTATTTCCAACTTTTCATTTTCATGTTCAGGATTGTAATTGGCAAAGTTTGCAGTCTCATGTTCTGCCAGCACCTTTTTAGCGGTATCCCAAAGTTCCCGAAAGTCAGGACGGTCCATAAGCTGGTCGTCCCACGGAATGAGGGTAACGGGCTCCTTACCTGGAAAGGCAATGGTCACTTTGAGATCTTTTGGGGCATTCTTTGGATTGTCCAGTGCCTCCTTTGCTCGATTTAATAAGGAAAACTCCTCATAGCGATTGGCGATCGGAGCTGCTTCATTCAGCTTCTCCTTTTGCCTGGCAATGAGCTGATCCTTAGTCATGGTTTCAAGCTCTCTGGCCTCCCTGATGGCTTTTTCTTCGGGAGTCTCAGGTGCCGGCGCCGGTTGTGGCGCTGGTGCCGGTTGTGGCGCTGGTGCCGGCGCTGGTGCTGGTGCTGGTGCCGGCGCTGGTGCTGGTGCTGGTGCCGGCGCTGGTGCCGGTGCTGGAGCTGGAGCTGGTGCCGGCGCTGGTGCCGGTGCCGGTGGATCTTCACCGGGCCTCAGCCCCAGTATATTTTCGGGGCTTGAAGAATCTATTCTTCTTTCACTCAGAGGCGTATCAGGCGTCTTGTTTTTCTGAAGCTGGCCTAACTGCTGATCAGGGTCCACAGGACCACTGATTTTATGAGTAGTTGAATTCCCGTCCTTTGATACAGGGTCCCTGCCGCCCGGACTTCCAGTCGGTATTTGAAGATGACTTCCACTCCCTGTAATTTCCATGCCACTGCTCATATACTGCTCCTTTTCTGTTAATCGCCATGACCAGAGTCATCGGCAAAGTTCATTCCTGATTGAGTTAGAAACTCTCCTTAGAGGGTCAATCTCCTCTGTCCATATAAGGTTTGATTCTGAAAGATCTAAAAGGTTCCTTCATATCCACTTTTTTTGAGCCTAAGATGCGAGCTTAAGGAACGCTTTGTCATCAACAATGGCGTCGGTATGAAGTGATTTATGCAGGCAGATCGCCGCAAACGATGGGGAATATGATCATCAAAAAAGGCCACTCCTGAAACAGAAGCAGCCTTTTGGGAGAAGCAGAGCTTCGGGAGGATGACTACATCATGCCGCCCATACCGCCCATACCACCCATGCCGCCCATGTCAGGCATAGCAGGAGCAGCAGCGTCAGCAGGCTCATCAGCAACCATGGCTTCAGTAGTGATCATCAGACCAGCAACAGAAGCTGCCGCCTGCAGGGCAGAACGGGTTACCTTGGCAGGGTCCAGAATACCCATTTCGATCATGTCGCCGTACTCGCCGGTCGCAGCGTTGTAACCGAAGTTGCCTTCGCCGGACTTAACCTTGTCAACAACAACAGAAGCTTCATCACCGGAGTTGGAAGCAATCTGGCGGATTGGACCTTCCAGAGCGCGCAGAATCAGTTCAACACCGGCTTTCTGTTCAGCGTTCGCTGTTTCAACAGAGATCTTGGAGAGCGCGCGAACCAGAGCAACGCCACCACCAGCGACTACGCCTTCTTCTACAGCAGCGCGGGTAGCGTGCAGTGCGTCTTCTACACGAGCCTTTTTCTCTTTCATTTCCACTTCGGTCGCAGCACCAACCTTGACCACAGCAACACCGCCAGCCAGCTTAGCGACACGCTCTTGCAGTTTTTCCTTGTCGTAGTCGGAAGAGGAGTTTTCGATCTCGGCACGGATCTGCTCAACACGGGAAATGATATCAGCCTGGTTACCAGCACCATCAACAATGGTGGTGTCTTCTTTGGTGATAGCTATACGCTTGGCAGAACCCAAGTCTTCCAGAGAAGCTGCTTCCAGAGACAGACCTACTTCTTCAGAAATAACAGTACCACCGGTCAGGATCGCAATGTCCTGCAGCATGGCTTTGCGACGGTCACCAAAGCCAGGTGCTTTAACAGCAGCTACCTTAACAATGCCACGCATGTTGTTTACAACCAGAGTGGCCAGAGCTTCGCCTTCAACATCTTCTGCAATGATCAGCAGAGGCTTGCCAGCTTTGGCTACGTTTTCCAATACTGGCAGCAGATCACGGATGTTAGAGATCTTTTTGTCAACCAGCAGGATGAAAGGATTTTCCAGTTCAGCAGACATGCTTTCCTGGTTGTTGATGAAGTAAGGAGACAGGTAGCCACGATCGAACTGCATACCTTCTACTACGTCCAGCTCATTTTCCAGACCGGAACCTTCTTCAACGGTGATAACACCTTCCTTGCCTACTTTCTCCATGGCTTCAGCGATGATCTGACCCACCAGCTCATCGGAGTTAGCGGAGATAGTGCCTACCTGAGCAATGGACTTGCTGTCTTCGCAAGGTGTGGCCATAGCTTTCAGTTGTTCAACAACAGCCGCTACCGCCTTGTCGATGCCACGCTTGAGATCCATTGGATTCATGCCGGCAGCTACGTACTTCAGACCTTCGTTCAGAATTGACTGCGCCAGTACCGTTGCAGTGGTCGTACCATCACCCGCCTGGTCGTTGGCCTGCGAAGCGACTTCCTTAACCAGCTGAGCACCCATGTTCTGGAATTTGTCAGCCAGCTCGATTTCTTTGGCTACAGACACACCATCTTTAGTGATGGTAGGAGCGCCGAAAGACTTTTCCAGCAGAACGTTACGGCCTTTTGGGCCCAAAGTCGCTTTTACAGCGTCGGCCAGAATGTTGACGCCTTCCAGCATTTGTTTGCGAGCTTCGTCGCCGAACTTAACCTGTTTTGCTGCCATGATGGGTAATCCTTTGGAAATTTAAAACAGTTGCTATGAAATCGGGGTTCCGGGATCAGTCTTCCAGAACAGCGTAGATTTCGCTCTCGGATACGATGATCAGCTCTTCACCGTCAATCTTCACGGTGTCAGAACCAGCGTACTTACCAAATATGACTTTGTCGCCGACGCTTACACCCACAGGACGCTTTTCGCCGTTGTCCAGAAATACGCCATCACCGACAGCCACTACCACACCCTGGTTTGGCTTTTCAGTAGCAGAACCTGGCAACACGATACCGCCAGCAGAGGTAGTGGTTTCTTCTTCACGACGAACGACCACGCGATCACGCAACGGACGGATTTTCATCGATGTATCTCTCCAACTGTTTATGCCGAAAAATCAGCAATCAACTCTTGTATAACGGTCTGACTTGCATCGCCAGAACCGAACCCAATTATCGGTACTAAGTAAGTAGGGGTGGCTTTAACCTTTTCAAGGGGGTACTAAGATTTTTTTTCATCTTCCCGCTTGAACTCACCTTCGAAGGTCTGGTGAATTCCCCGGTTCGTGTCGATGTCTTCACGGTAGTATTCACCCTCAAAGGTGTTGGATGACGCTTGCCAGCGACCATTTTTGATCATTCGTCTTACCAGCATATTGCGCACCGGCGGAATGAGCAGAACCAGCCCGGTAAAATCGGTGATAAAACCGGGAACCATTAGCAACACCCCGCCCAGGGCGGTTACAAAACCTTTCAGCAATTCCAGTGCAGGCTTCTCGCCACGATTCATTTTCTCCCGGGCCTTGAGCATGGTACGAAAACCCTGACGACGGATGACCGCCATACCTGCCACCATACCCAGGATAACCAGAGCCAGTGTATTAAGAGCGCCAATATAGCTACCTACCTTGATCAGCACGACCAGTTCAAGAGCAGGGAGCAGTAAAAAAATCCAAACAGGGAAGCGCATAGAAGCCTCCAGAGACAATGGTGCTTCTTATATAATGTTAATTGTGCAAACTTCAAGAGTTTAGACGCAAAAAGCCCCGAACAAGTCGGAGCTTTTGCTCAAAGCAAAGCGTTTTATCAGGCCACTTTAGCCATCTCAACCAGAGTCTTGCGCACTGCCATTGGCTCGTCCACTTCTGTCGGGAAAGGAATACGAACCAGCTTGTCTTTCAGTAGCAGGTGCATTCCAGTGGCATCAATACCTGCCATCTTTGGCTCAACACCTTCCGGAAGATCAATATCAGCAGCTTTGCAGTACTTCACCATCGCCTCGACATGATCTTCGTTCATATGCTTGACCATGCCATTTTCTACACTGCCGTAAAATGGGTTTTCACGAGTCATCAGCTCATTTTTCACCCAGAAAATCTTACCAAAACCACCGATGAAACGAGCACGCTTCAGATGAATTCGGTAGAAGTCAAAACCATGGGTTTTGTGATAGTGTGCAGAAGGTGGGAAGAAAGAGTAGTAACGTTGCTCTAACTCCTTCAGTTCTTCGCTGCCCGTTGCAATCTTTTCCGCATCACCCATCCAGGTCAGACGACCAGCTTTATGAATATCGTCTACACCGCTCTGGGTAATGATCAAAGAAACCTTGGGGTTGGCTTCAATGTTTTTGGTGTGCTGAGCGAGATCACTGATCAGGATGATCGGGTTGCCCTGCCTGTCCAGGCAGTAAGGCATCACAGAACCAAACGGGTACCCGGGCACATCATCAGAGTGAGTCGACAAAATACCGTGGTACTCATTCAAAAGTAAGTTACGTGCGTCGTGTGCCGCCTGAACCTTGGGTTCCATCTGTTTCCCCCTGAATTTTCATATCATAAAACATACCACTTATAACCACTGCCTTTGAAGATTTTCCAAATCCAGTAGGTCTATTTCGATATGTAGAATACTGCTGATCAACCTATAGCCGGAATCAACTGTCTATAGCCGGAATCAACTATGGCTGCTAATTAAGACACCTGTTTCAGGCATTTTTCGGCGATTATATATTAATGAGAGTGATTATCAATATGATTTTCATGCAGTGTTAGCCACTGTCAGACTGGTGCAGCCAGGCAATGATACAGGTACACATTCCGTGCACTCCGGGCTTGTCAAAGGATGATATCACCGCAATCCCTCTTGAGCTTTCAGAGATCGCCCTCTCACAGTAAGGAACTAATCATCAGGCAGACACGCAATCATTGAACAATACCGCAGACTCTTATAGTTGGAACTTTATTCGAGAATTGAGGTCGAAATTCTCTTGCAGGCTGGTAACGCATTTAAATCAGCCAATTTACCTCAATTTAACTGACAGGAGTTTCGTTATGCAGATCGGTAATCCAATGGCTCAGAGCCTGGCAGTGGGGCAGCCTGTTTCCACACCAGCCAATGCTTCTAACAGGGGTTTGTTTCAAGGTATCAGGGAAACTTTTTTAACCTATGATCCGGTGAATGGAACCCGGAGAAAATTAATACCTTCACTAGCCCTCATGGCAGGGGCTGCTTCTGCCGGAGCTGTTTCTCTGGATACTTTGGTAAAGAACTGGACTCCCTTTACTGCGCCAGCCGGTGCAGCTCTGGCCGATCGCGTCATTACCGTGCTTGAAAATACCGTCCAGAGACACCCATGGGTCTGTGGTGCAGCTGCCGGCGCAGCCACTGCTTTAGTGGGCTTAAATATGCTTGCCGGCAGTATGAAGCCTGTAGCCAGGGAGTGTATAGAAACTGCGATGGAAGGGCTAAGACATCAGCTTCACAGGGACTTTCACGAAATCACGGTTCTCAAGGAGCTAATTGCTCAACATCAGAAAAAGATGTCGGAACTTAAGCCTCTTCTATCGGAGGAGAAAGCAAGATACAAAAGACATTCACAGAAAGCCTATGAGAATCGCCTGGCCGAGTTCCGGCAGGAAGCTAATAGTATGGCGGGGCATTTGAAAGGTTATGTCGATGGTTTGTTGTCGTCTGGCCGCAGTAACCGGAGAAATGTCCTGCGTGGAGATAACCCGGCTCATCTCTACAGGGCTGGCGTGGAGTTAGAAAGGTTTGTCAGCAAGGAGAATCAGGACTATTCATTCCTTTCCCAACGACAACTGCTTGATGCACTCAAACCTGTCTTAAGTGAGGATGAATTAAAGAGAGTTAAAATCATACTCCGAAACTTTCCTGTCAAACCCTCTCTTTTCGTCCGTCGCGGGCCAATAGCCAGAGAGTACGCAGAAATTCGGGAACAAAACGCATCAGACCAAAGAGAGGTTGGCGAATTGCAATCCAAAATCAGAAAAGTGCTGGCCCAATACCCGAATTTAAACCCTGACGCTGCTGGTAATATCCCCAAACCTCCGGCTAAGGAGTTTGGGCGCTATATGCCAGAGTAATTTGATCGATGTTCTCGTCAATAAACAAAGGCCAGGTTGCGGGCTCAGAGTTCCAGAGAGGCTCTTTATCCAAAAAGGCTCTTCTGATAGTGAAAGATATCGCTACATCTCTGGCTGATCAGGAAGAACTCTGACAAAGCAGCTCTTATTAATGGCTGCTCCAGATAACAGAGCCGTTCATAGAGAATTCGCTATGTTCCGTTACAATCAATAAGTAATTTTCAGACGCAGAAGAACAAAAGAATGAATCTTGAACGAAGCAACATCCTGATTACCGGTGCTGCCCGTGGTCTGGGTAAGGCCATGGCGCTGCACCTGGCAAAAAAAGGTGCCGGCCTTGGACTGATAGATCTTGAAGGCGAAGCCCTGGATCAGACGTTAAAAGAATGCTCTGAGCTGGGAGCAAAAACCATTGCCCTGCCCACCAATGTCGCCAATGAGCAGGAAGTAGAAAACAGTGTCAGGCTTGCCAGAGAGAAACTGGGCCCGCTCAATGGTCTTATCAATAATGCCGGCATCCTGCGTGACGGCTTACTGATCAGGGCAAAAGACGGCAAGGTCACTGACAAGCTTTCATTGGCAAAATGGCAGTCAGTCATTGACGTCAATCTCACGGGTGTTTTTCTCTGTGGTCGTGAGGTGGCGGCCAGCATGATTGATTCAGGCAGCAAAGGATTGATTCTGAACATTGCCAGCATTTCCCGCTCAGGCAACTTTGGACAAACCAACTACTCCGCCGCTAAAGCCGGTGTCGTGGCTATGACAGTATCCTGGGCCAGGGAACTGGCTCGTTTTGGCATCAGGAGTGCGGCAATTGCACCGGGCATGATTGAGACAGAAATGACGCTGGGCATGAAGCCTGAAGCCCGCGCCAAAATGAATGCAGGTATTCCGGCTGGACGTATGGGCAAGCCTGAAGAGATTGCGGCAACCGTCGCCTTCATTTTTGAAAACGACTACTTCAATGGTCGTGTATTGGAACTGGATGGAGGTTTACGTCTCTGATTAGTCGCCGCAGAAGCTATCAGTCTCTGCGGCCAGCCTTCATCCTCTCTACCAGGAATAACCAATGCCCACCTTGATCTGACTGGAGGTTTTGTCAGCCCCCTCTGTTGGAATACTGTCGTAATCCAGATAATGCATCAGGTTTAAAGAAAGACTTTCAGATAACCCCACCCTCAAACCATGCTCTCCATCAAACAACCACTGCTGACCTGAGTTCAGACGGTAAAACAGCTTGCTGTTAAAGTAATACTCAAGATTATCAATGAGCTTTTTCCGGTACACCAGCCCTGTTGTCACGGCCAGGTTTTTCTGGTTATCTTCGAGCTGATAATCTTCCCAGAGATGGGTCAGGCCGACAGTAGTAATCAAGGTTTCTTTGACCGTTTCCCTGAAGCGGTAACCGACCGACCCTCCCAGTGTCAGTCTTGATCTCAGATCTTCCGTGGAGTCGTACTCCTGGTCCAGAGAGCCCTGAACAAACCAGTGTTCAGTGAAATAGCGACTGTACGCATACCCCAGCTCCCACTCTTTGGTGGCAGAGTCTGAGTCTTCTTCTTTCTCTACTTCAATGTCCCACTTAAAACTGTTCTTGTTCCACTCGTCATTGATATCCAGATTGCCACTGAGCGTGAAGGTGGTTTCATTGTCCTCACCCTGATCACTGTCCAACCCAAAGTTGACCTTGCCTGCAATGTTCCAGTTTGAAGCCAGCAAGGGTTGTTCACGGCGAATTTCTGCTACTGGCCAGGCTGCCGAGAAGCTCCGCTCAAAACCGTCGGGATCCACAACCACCAGTTGATCACCATCGCTCTTTAACTGACGCTGCTGAGCCTCTTTCTCACCAATCAAACCAATCCAGACGGGCTGATCGGTTTCAAGAGAACGAACATGGCGCCAGTTAATAGAAATATCTCCCGCATACCGGGTAGAAACAGTCAGTTTGCCCGCTTCCAGCCCGATGATCTTGCCACTGATTACATCTCCGTTTTCCATCCATATCTTATCCCCATGGGCCATTGTTGCCATGCAGGAAAGAAATAGTACCCAGACTGTACGCAACCCAGGAAAACGGCCAATGCCCCTGAAACACTGGAGCCCCATGAATACCCCTCGATGAATCGATGTATTATTGCTTTTTAAGGGGGACAAGAGTTCCAAATTAATGAAAGCTTAACAAGAGGGAAAGCCGCTATAGGCATCTGTTTTACCTCTACAAACGGGTGCCCGGAACGAACAAAAGGGCAGAATCGTCGTTTGTCTTGCCAGCTTAATGTGCTTCGTCGGGGAAAATTGAAAAACTTTTCACGACAAATGGCCAACAGATTGAGATATGCTTGGCAAGTTCGCTGATGATATCCACCCCTCGATGACTACTTTTTCAATCACTCTGGAGACCAGGCTTGCAAGCACCATTCAGTCCATCCGATATCTGGCTCATCCTGACCAAAATACCCGAGGGTAAGGTGGTCACTTATGGACAACTGGCCAATATGGCCGGTGCTCCGGGCTATGCCCGGGTAGTCGGTAACATTATGAAGCAACTGCCTTCAGGTTCCGGACTTCCCTGGCACAGAGTCATCAATAGCAAGGGACAGATTTCGTTTCCAGTAACCAGCGCCAAGTATCAGCAACAGCAATCCTTGCTTGAGTCAGAAGGCATTACTTTTCTTAATGGCAAGGTCAATCTGAAGCTACATCAATGGAGTGGAGACTAAAGTTTGAACGATCAGGATCAGTACCCGGAAGACATTGCTCTGGCAATTGAAATTATTCGCCAGTTGGAAAACCTTAACTATCAGCCCGAAACCATTCTCCAGGCAATGGTGCACATTTGCAGAGATTCTCTCGGCAAGCTCCCTGAGCAGGAAAAAGAACAATGGCAGGCAAAACTCATTGCCGAGATCAAACGCTAGGAGGCTGACCGAGAATAGTCTGCCCTACGTGGCAACTGCTCCTGCGTTGCTCTAGCTCCTGCATCCATGCAGTCGTGCGGCGGCAGGACGGGCGCTACTCTCGGTCAGGCTCCCAGGTTTGGCGAGCTTTCAGCCCGCCTGTTGTCAATCGCGTGCAGCTTCCTCCGATTGCTCCATAAGTCTTTGCACATAACTGATTAACAGCAGCACCGGCAAACCAAGAATAGCGGAGCCTGCAAAAAAGATAGGATAGTTCACCGCATCCACCACGCTACCTGAGTACCCCGCCATCAGTTTCGGCACAAGCGACATCAGTGAACTGAAGACTGCGTATTGCATCGCTGTGAATGCCCGGTTCGTCAAACTGGAGAGGAAAGCAACAAAGGCTGCAGAAGCAATACCTGCACTAAGATTGTCAGTTGCGATGACCACAGCCAGAATCCAGGTTTCGGGTTCCATTTGAGCCAGCAGGGAGAACAGCAGGTTACTGACCGCAGCTAATAGCCCACCGATCCAGAGGATTTTCATCACCCCGTAGCGAAGGGCTAACAATCCACCCAGAAAACCACCGGCAATGGTCATTAACAGACCAAAGGTTTTGGTGACAGCTGCTATCTGTTCCTTGCTGTAACCCATGTCCTTGTAGAACACATTAGCCACTGCTCCCATGACAATATCGGCAATCCGATAGGTGCCTACCAGCAGCAGAATATAGATCGCCAGCTTTCCGTAACGCGCGAAGAAATCCGTAAAAGGAGCCACATAGGTTTCTCTGACCATCCCCCTGGGCGCGACGTTCAGGCTGATCATTAACCAGGCAGCCCCCCCACCCAGAGCGACACTGAACAGCAACCGGAAGGATTCAGAAAAGAACCCCGCAACATGAACTGAAACACCCCCATCAACCAGTGTTGTTTTCAGCTGGGAAGAAAGCTCAGGAGTTAATGTAAAGCCTGCAACAAAAGCCCCTGCTGCTGCTACAAACAACCCCAGAAAACGAACATAGTCACTGGTGCCATATTCCTGAGAGAAGGCAGACTGATTGTTTTCAGGCTCCGGAATCAACAAAGTGGTGACAACCCCTACCAGCATGAACGCAGCCATACAGCGATAGACAGAAGCCCAGGCTTCGTAGTGGTAAACGGATTCATCACCCCCTGAAAACCAGCTGGCCAGTGCCAGACTGCCTGCCCCGGCCACCAGCATGCCGACTCTGTAGCCAGCAATATACGCGGAAGACATCATGGCCTGAAGTTCGCTCCCTGCAGCTTCTATACGGTAGGCATCAATCACTATATCCTGTGTAGCAGATGAGAATCCCAGCATCACAGCACCCACTGCAACCCAGGTCAGCCCATAGACAGGATCATGACTCGCCATAAATAAAAGAGCAGCCATCACCGCAAACTGGGCGAGCAGTAGCCAGGCTCTGCGACGGCCGAGACTTTTCGTCAACCACGGCAGAGGAACCCTGTCTACCAGAGGGGCCCAGACAAACTTGAAGGAGTAACCCAGGGCAGCCCAGCTAAAGAAGGTCACCATGCTGCGCTCAACACCTGCCTCCCTGAGCCAGATAGAAAGGCTGCTGAATATGAGCAATATGGGAAGGCCGGCTGAAAAACCAAGAAACAGAACACTGATGACTCTTGGATGCCTGAAGCTTTTCCATGCCTCTTCCCAGGAACGGGAAGAAGAGTCCATTAGTTGCATTCTGCTCCTCCGGGTTTCTCTTCACAGATGTTAAAGAGTTCATCGTTGAACTCATAGAAAGGTGCCCAGATAATAACATACCGTCAAGGCCTTCCAGTGGTCGAATCTGGCAAACTTATTTTATAGTGTGGAACTCTCGAGAAAGTCTAATAAAAGCACATCTGAACATGCCGGGGAATATTTTTTTGTCTCGATGTTGATTAACCGAATGCCGGTTAACAGGAGAGGCAGGCTCCTCCTGCCAGAATCAGTCTCTGAAGTTGTTGTATTGCAGAGGCATCTCGGTATCCGCTTCTCTCAACAAAGCAATAGTGGACTGAAGATCATCACGTTTCTTACCCGTGACGCGAACCTGCTCACCCTGAATGGCTGGTTGTACCTTGAGCTTGGCATCCTTGATCATTTTGACGATTTTCCTGGCCTGCTCTTTATCCAGCCCCTGACGAACTACTACATCCTGTTTGACCTGTTTGCCAGAACCATAATGATCTTTCACTTCCAGACATTTAACATCAATGCCCCGCTTGACCATTTTGGTTTTCAGCATTTCAACCATTTGCAGGAGCTGGAAGTCAGCATCGGCCGTCATCACAATCTGGTTTTCACCGCTTTTTTCAAAGCTGGCTTCAACCCCTCTGAAATCATAACGGGTGGTCAGCTCACGATTTGCCTGATCGACCGCATTGGTCAGCTCGTGCATATCCACTTCTGAAACAATATCAAATGAAGGCATGAGGGATTCCCCAATCAACAAATTTTAAACGTTGACAGCTATTGTATCCGAGAACCCCTGTTGAATGGCAAGCTTAGGTTGAATAGGGTATGGCAATCAGGATGATTGACCACGGTCTTCCAACCTGAAACCAATTCTGACGGTCACCTGAAAGTGCGCGATCTCACCATCCTCAACATGGCCCCGATGCTCCACCACTTCGTACCAGCCCAGATGATTAAGAGTGACACTGGCAGTGGCAATAGCATTGCGAATAGCGTCATCGCTGCTGACGGTCGAGCTGCCTACCACTTCCAGGATTTTATAGATGTGTGCCATAAATACTCTCCACGACATTGGAACGTCAGGAGAAGTATAGACATCGATTTAATCGCGTTTGCCTGGCAGCCTGTCGGACTTAAGCGTCCGTAGCGAGGATTGCAAGAAATTGAGGATAAAAATCTCTGTTTCTGAGGAGAATAGCGAGCTATTTGACGAAGAAACAGGGATTTTTAGACCAATTTATTGCAACCGCACGACTGCATGGATGCAGGAGCTAGAGCAACGCAGGAGCAGTTGCCGTGTAGGACAGTCTTAAGTCCGACAGGCTGCTAGAACAAACATTTGATAACCGAACTGTCCCAGGAATTTTCTGTAGATTTCCAGCTCAGTTTCAATATTCTTTAGCGCTAATGAGTCAGGCATGACAGGTGACAAATCATGGATTCGTTTTTTCAGTGGTTCGCAGTAGTTATCCCACGACTCCCGGCTTAGAGAAAAGTGGTCGACTACATTATATCCGGCAGCGTTCATTTGCTTGAGACGAGTGCTGATTGTCTGCATATCAGGGTAGTCTTGCTGCCAATGGGCCATCGCTTCCTGGTCCGGATTATCAGTCAGCCATACCAGGTCGCTTACCACCATGAAGCCACCGGGCCGCAGTATTGGCTTCCATTGCGTCAGGGCTTTTTGGACCCCCATGATATAGGCACTGCCTTCCGACCAGATAAGACCAAAGCTTTCAATCTCAAAGGGCAATTCAGTCATGCTGACGCACACGCTGGAGAGTCGTCCGGAAATATCCTGCTTCTCAAAACGCTCTTTTAATCGAGCCAGTGCTGACGGTTCATTATCTATGGCAGTGATGCTTGCTTCGGTATTTTCCATCAACACTCTGGTTGACAGGCCTTTGCCACAACCAATCTCCAGAATATCAGCAGAGGCTTCAGGCACCAGTGATAATGCTTTCAGCGTGTCTTTTTCACTGCCTGGCCCCCAGCGTTCCAGCGTCTCATAAACTTTCATAAAGTCGTTCATATAAGTCTCGTGATCATTCATATCTTTTGATAACCATTTCAATCTGAGGGCTTCTTTTTCACTAAAACCCTGTTTCACTAACCAGTTCAGATGAGCATCGGGAGCAACCTTCTCAAGGTCTTCATGCCAGGCTCTGAGGTCACCTTCACCCAGCATGGCTGCCAACAGGGCTCGTGACTGCTGCTTCAGCGCAATGTCTTCATCAAGCTGCCTGAGGCGGTTTTTCAACAGGTCCCTGTCTATCTTTTTCTCAAGGCAAACTTTGCACTCTTTCAAAGTCAGCCCTCCTGCCTGCAGTTGCTGAATCAGGCGGACTCTTTGAAGGTCTTTATCACTGTAAAGACGGTAGCCATTTTCAAGTCTTTTACCTGAAATAAGCTGCTGCTTCTCGTAGTAGAGAAGCGCTGTACGTGAAAGCCCTACAGCGGCGGCTAACTCAGAAATCCGGTACACACTGATGCATCCTCAAACCATCAACAGGAAGGAACTTTAAGCTATAAAGCTGTAGACAGGTCAAGGAAAATTGAATGATCGAAAACAAATAGAGACCAGCACCTTGAGCCTGAGGTGAGGCGATTCTCCGGTATTTCCAGTTCCAGAAACCTCCTTGAGTTGGTCAGGCTGGTTGCCCGATGCAGAACATAAAGCAATTTCTGCACATAAATTTGATTTTCAAAAAAGATTGAACAATACCTTATGTGCCATTTTGACACATAACAAGGAGGATTTATGGCAACATCACTCCCCAGAATCACCGCTCGTATTGATACCGATACAAAAGAACTACTGGCTGAGGCTGCGGCTATTATCGGTGTTTCCAGCATTAATTCCTTTGTACTGTCCGCTGCTATTGAGAAGGCCAGACAAATCATGGACAGGGAGCGATCCCTGAAACTGAGCCAGCAAGATGCTCTTTTGCTTGTGCAGGCTCTGGATAAAGCTTTAAAACCCAACCCTCGACTTAAGCAGGCAGACCAGCGTTATAAAAAGACTGAGAATAAATGAAAACTGTAATTCTCGATAACAGCAAACACGACCGTCAAGGCTTTGATTGCGGTATTTCTGCCGCTACTAAAAATCTAACATAATCTGTAATTATGTAGACTTATCTACGCAATCGACATGGATGCACGACGAATCGTGTCTAACTACACTCTTGCGTAGGGTTTAGGGTCTGGGCGACCCCGTCGAGCTGTAACCTGTCTCGACCGTAATTATCAAGGTTCAAACTCGCACTGTAATCCCTATCATGCAGAGTTTTACATTTTGGACACCGCCACTCACGATCAGACAGAGTGAGATTGTCATTTACGTAGTCGCAAGTATGAACCGCACACTTCTTCGAGCTGGGAAAGAACCGATCTGCAATCACAACCTGGCATCCTCTCAGCTCTGCCTTGTATTCAACCAGTTCTCTCAGCTTACCGAAACCTGCATCACTGATTGCTCTTGCCAGTTTGCGGTTTTTTACCATGCCTTTGACATTCAGATTTTCGAGGGTGATTATTTTGAATCTTGAAGTCAGATAATCACTTACCTCATGTAGTACGGCTGTTCGCTGGTTACTTATCCGGTAATGCAGTTTGGCAATCGCTCGCTTGGCTTTCACATAGCGGTTGCTTCCCTTTGTTTTGCGGCTTAACGCCCTCTGTTTCCTGTTAAGGCGTTTCAGAGAGCCTTTCAGTTTCTGATTAGCAGCAAAGGTTTTGCCATTCGAACAAATAGCTAAATCCTTGATGCCAAAATCAACGCCTACAGACTCATGGCTTTGTGCTTTTGGGTCGTAATCCTGAGTGTCTACCAAAATAGAAGCGAAATACTTTCCGGCTCGCTTACTGATCGTCACCTGACAGGGTGTTCCTGTAAATCTCAGCTCCTGGCGCATCTTGATGCGGGTTTTCAGTTTCTCAATGCGAAGTGTTCTGCCATCAACATCGAACTTGGGTTTTTCTCTGAGAGAAAAACTGTCGTGTAGTCCTCGCTTCTTGAATCTTGGATAACCTGCTTTTTCTCCTTTCTTCACCCGACGAAAGAAGTGAGTAAAGGCGTCATGAAGATCGTCGATTGTGTTCCTGGTGACACGTTGGCTGACTTCGGCATACCAGGGAAACTCAAGCCTGAGTTCCTGGTATTTTTCATTCGCAGCCTTCTTTGACCATTTAACGCCTTCTTGATTGAAATGGGCTAACAATTGATTGAACGCATGACGACGAGAACCACAAGCCCTATCAAGATAATCGGCTTGTTGTTTTGTCGGTCTGAGTTCAATCTTGTGAGTTAACAACATCTCGCAAAGTCTCAAGCATTTTTTTGTATAACCTGAGTTCGCCAACCTTTTGCAGAACAGCAGGCTTCCAGTAACTCTTGCTGCCTGTCTAAGTCTGGCTTTTGGTCGTGACCGGATACTCTGCAATAGCAAAGCGTAGGCGCAGCTTCGTTACTGTAGCCCATCAATTCAGACACGTCGTAGTAACAAGTTCCAACTTTGGTCTTTCTGGCAGGAAGCAGCTCACCTGTACTCTCCGATTTTCGTAGTGTTACTGGGTCTGTACCATGCAAACGAGCTGCCTCACCTATCTTCACTAATCACTTATCCATGCTTGAGATTTTATAAGATAGTTTTAGATTATAATAGATTTCTGCGAACTGTTTTTAACCCTGAACAATTATCTTCAAATGATGGTGAGGCAACAGGCAGGGAACGACAATACCCGAACCTTTGTGCTGGAGGACTCAGATTGTCCCGAAACCATTATCGGGTACTACACGCTGACTATGATTCCACTGGATTTGCAGGCTCTGCCTGCCAGACTGCAAAAAAAAAACACAGCAGCGCCGGTTCTGCAGGGCTGATTGCCCGCTTAGCCATCAACAAATGCTACTCCGGGCAGGGTTATGAAGAGTGGTTGTTAGTTGACGCTTTGCATAAATTACTACAAGCCAGCGATACCGTCGGGTTCCCATTGGTTATCGTGGACGCCAAATCCGGCGTGGCCGCTTTTTATGAGAAATTGGGTTTCGCACCTTTTATTGATAATCCAGACAAATTGTTTATCACCATTAAAAAGATCAGAGCCAGCCTGCGATAATCATTGCAACTGTTCAGAGATACTCCCCGATTTGTCGAGGGTGTCACAAAAATACTTACCCATTCAGATCAGGTCTTTATTATTGCAACTACTGATTATGTGGTCGCCCGGACGGGCGCTATTCTATGTCAGGCTCCAATTTATCCAATAGCGCCTCCAGACACCCTATATACTGACGATATGCAGATAATTGCCACCCAACCCGCAGTGCCCTGGGATCGATCGGTCTGATCTGAAAACCGAGACTTTTAGCCAATTTGTCAAAAGGAACACCGACGACTTTGTTCAAGGTCGCTTTGCCAGCCTTCTGCATATCTTGCTCCTCATGCTCCATGGCAAGCCTGATCAAAAATCGCGACAATAGCCCTACAAACGCAGCCTCTGATTGAACAGGCCCCTTCGTATTAGAATCGTCCGAGATGTCTTTTAACCAATGATAAATCTGACTGCAAACTGCTCCAACGGTAGTTTCTCTCTGAAATTGTTGTAATTCATCAATGGGGTGTATGATACCCCGTCCAAAGCCGCTACGATGAGGTTCAATAAATTCTTCTAAAGATTCCAGCATTTCCGGAGATATTGGCGTGTAAACCAGATCCCGGACATCAACTTCGTCGGTTGTATCCGTTGGGCTGGGGGTATTTTGCTCCTCAACCAGACCATTCCCGGTAGCACGGCTATGAAAAAGCAAGAACAGTCCAATAACAACTGAATAATAAACAGTATCTTTTACTATGCGCAAAATATCGTTATTGGCACTACTGTTAGCGTGATCAATACAATAAATACTGATACGATCGCTCTCCAGTTTCATCATGAAATTACCCGATTGGAAATCGGTGTTTAAAAAACAGGATTCACTGACCGAATCCAAATAAACCGCTAGCACAAGTTTATGAATGCCGACGATAATAGTCTTTATTTCCGCTTCACTTAACCTTCCACCCTCTTTCCAGTCCGGCTGCCATGAAGCGAGCCTCTCCTTTAACGCGTCTGTACGATCAAGAGAACAGCCATCAATATACTCCATCACAAGGGCATCGGGGCTGGATAACGGTACACACACCTCAGGTACCCTGAATTGAACCGGCACCTGATGGCCTGAACCGGTAGCTACATTGTACTGCTTGCTTTCTGTCAAATCTTTTAATGCCACAGACGCTTTTTCGGTAAACTTAAGTTCCTGTGATAAATCACACTCATTACTAAAACTCTTCAATGCCCTGGAAAAGTCGTCAAAGTCCTTCTCTGACATAAAACCCGAGTCATTAAGGTTAGAAAACAGGCCGGTCATTATCGAAACATCAGTGTTAATTTTTTCTGCCAATTCTGGTGATAAATATTTAACAGCAAAGTCTTGTCCATCAATATTAAATTGATCGACCTGGCAAATAGTCCCTCGCCCAAGTGTTTCAACATGCCGGACAGTTGCTGCTGAAACGGCAGTGTTAGCCATGACCTGGCTACCGCTGTCATTATCAGCTGTGCCTGATCGTTCCTGCATGGCACCTTCAGAAAGCAGCCTGTCAGAACGCAATGCAGCATTAGCCACATTGCGCTCGACAACTTTCCTGATTACCTCAGGATCAACCTTGCCTGCCGAACACTGACTTGCGACTTTCACCATGCCAGTCACATAGTTATAAAGCTTTTGATCTGATTTAAAATACTCAGCCGGTGCCTGAGTTGCTGCCAGGTATTGGCCTATTTTGCCGAATAGTCCACCATTTTCATGGTAAAACTGAGCAACTGCTTCAGGAGAACGTAAACAGACTTTCTTCGCCACTGTAGCGCCGCAACTGGCAGCCACCCCAAGAACACGTGATGTCCTCTTCAGGGTGCGGGTGACTCCTTGTGTTATTGAGCCAGCCGCCTGAGATATCGTCCTGAAAACCAGGGAGTCACCTGCTTTGGAGTGACCTGCTGCAGGGTGTTCATGGGCGGGTTGCAATTGCTTATGGGGATTAATGGCGGTGACAGTGCTTTTTGATGATGCACTGGTGGAAGCTTTAGCCTCAGACACCCTATTGTATGCACCGGTGCTGGTCAGTCCTGCGGTATTATTCGAAACGTCCATATCAACTCCCTGGTTCATCCATATTATTTACATACAATCTTTGACTTGAATGAATCAAGGAAGTTCATTTTTAATGCTTATTATTTATTTTGAAAGAAATTAAGGGCGCAATCCCGCTTCTTTAGAGGCGGGTCAAGCCCTTGCAAGGCGTTAGCCTTGCTGTGACAATTGCTTAGATATTGTTACTGACTTTTTCCGAGGTAGTGACCAATAAGACTGCAGTCGTCGGCAACTGCTCCTGCGTTGCTCTAGCTCCTGCATCCATGCAGTCGTCGGCAACTGCTCCTGCGTTGCTCTAGCTCCTGCATCCATGCAGTCGTCGGCAACTGCTCCTGCGTTGCTCTAGCTCCTGCATCCATGCAGTCGTAGGTGGCAGTGAATTGGCCTGAAAACCCGCTTTTGTTCGTCAAAAAGCTCGCTATTCTCGATAAGACTCCCAGTTATCCATTAGCGACTCCAGTTGCTCTATGTACTGACGATATGCAGACAATTGCCACCCAACCCGCAGTAATATGGGATTGGTCGGACTGATCTGAAAACCCAGACTTTGAGCAAATTTGTCAAAAGGAACAGCGACAGCTCTGTGCAAGGCTGTAATGTCAGCCTTCTGCATATTTTGCTCCACATGTTCCATGGCAAGCCGGATCAAAAATCGCGTCAATAGCTCCACAAACGCAGCCTCTGATTGGACAGGCCCCTCCGTATCAGAATCCTCCGAGATGTCTTTTAACCAATGATAAATCTGACTGCAAATTTCTCCAACGGTAGCTTCTCTCTGAAATTGTTGTAATTCATCAATGGGGGGTATGATATCCGGTCCAAAGCCCCTACGATAAGTTTCAATAAATTTTTCTATAGGTTCCAGCGTTTCCGGGGATATTGCCGTGCAAACCAGAGTTCGGATGTCAACTTCGTCAGTTGTATCCATTGAGCTTGGGATATTTTCCTCTTCAATCAGGCCATTCCCGTTAGCACGGTTATGAAACAACAAGAACAGTCCTGCAAGAAGTGAATAATAAACAGGGTCTTTCATCATGCGCAAAATATCGTTATTGCCAGTACTGTTGGCGTGATCAATACAATAAATACTGATACGATCGCTCTCCAGTTTCATCATGAAATTACCCGTTTGGGGGTCAGTGTTTAAAAAAAAGGATTCACTGACTAAATCCAAATAAACTTTTAGCACAAGTTTATGAATGCCGACGATGATAGTATTTATTTCCGCTTCACTTAACCTTCCTCCCTCTTTCCAGTCCGGCTGCCATGAAGCGAGCCTCTCCCTTAACGCGTCTGTACGATCAAGAGAACAGCCATCAATATACTCCATCACAAGGGCATCAGGGCTGGATAAGGGTACAGACACCTCAGGTACCCTGAACTGAACCGGCACCTGATGGCCTGAATCGGTAGCTACATGGTAGCGCTTGGTTTCTGTCAAATTTTTTAAGGCCTCAGACGCTTTTTCGGTAAACTTAAGTTCCCGTGATAAGTCACACTCATTACTAAAACTCTTGAATGCACTGCAAATGTCGTCAAAGTACACCTCTGAGATAAAATCCCAGTCATATAAGAAGGAAACCAGGCTGTTCATGATCGAAACATCAATGTTAATTTTTTCTGCCAACTCTGGTGATAAATATTTAACAGCAAAATCTCGTCCACCAATATTAAACTGATCGACCTGGCAAATACTCCCACGCCCAAGTGTTTTAACATGCCGGACAGGTGCTGCTGAAACGGCACTGTTAGCCATGAACTGGCTACCGCCGTCATTATCAGCTGTGCCTGATCGTTCCGGCATGGCATCTTCAGAAAGCAGTCCGGCATTAGCCACATTGCGCTCAACAATTTTCCTGATTACCTCAGGATCAACCTTGCCTGCCGAGCACTGGCTTGCGACTTTTACCATGTTAGTCGTGAAGTTATAAAGATCTTGATGTGATTTGAAATACTCAGCCGGTGCTTGTTTTGCAGCTACGTATTGGCCTATTTTGCCCCACAGTCCACCATGTTTATGGAAAAACTGAGCAATTGGTTCAGGAGAACGATAACAAGCAACCTTCGCCAGAGTAGCGCCACCACTGCAAGCCAACCCAATAACACGCGATGTCGTCTTCAGGGTGCTGGTGACGCCTTGTGTAATTGAGCCAGCCGCCTGAGAGATCGTCCTGAAAACCAGGGAGTAGCCCGCTCTGGAGTGACCTGATGCAGGGTGTTCATGCGCGGGTTGCAATTGCTTATGGGGATTAATGGCGGTGACAGTACTTTTTGATGATGTACTGGTGGAAACGTTAGCCTCAGACACCCTATTGTATGCACCAGTGCTGGTCATTCCTGCGGTATTATTCGAAACCTCCATATCATCTCCTTGGTTCATCCATATTGTTTACATACAATCTTTGACTTGAATGAATCAAAGAAGTTCATTTTTAATGCTTATTACTTTCAATTTTGAATTGAAAAAACTTTAGATAGGTGGAGAAAAATTGAATGGCCGAGAACAAATAGAGACCAATCTTACACCACTGGCAACACTCAATATTCACATATCACCATTGACTGTTTAAACTCGCCCGGGTTATCTCAACCAGAGTGGGCCAAGAAGTGATCTGGCATATCATCGGTGCTGGCAGTATGGGCTGCCTGTGGACAGCCCAGTTCCTCAAGGCGGGCATGAAAGCTACCCTGCTTGTTCGGGAACAGAGCTTGCGCTCACTGAACGTTACCCAGCCTGTTCTGGCCATTGATGAACTGGATGGAGTCAGTCAACACTTCCCTATCAAACTGGATTCTTCCGAATCTCTCACTGACTCGATAACCCATTTATTGGTCTGCACAAAAGCGCAGGATGCCGAACCGGCTGTTCTTTCACTCGCTGATCACTTATCAGACCAGTGCCAGATACTATTAATCCAGAACGGTATGGGTAGCCAACAAGCAATAGCACAACGTTTCAGTTCACAAACCGTATGGGCCGCATCGACAACAGAAGGAGCATGGATGAAAGACGTTCTGCATGTCTGCCATGCCGGTCGTGGATCAACCTGGGTGGGTCCTGTTGGTCAGAAGCCTGACAATTCTGTATGCCAGGCGTTAAAAGGCGCTCTGGAAATACTGCCAGTTGACATTCAGTTTACCCATCAGATTGAAGAAAAGCTCTGGGATAAACTGGCAGTCAATTGTGCCATCAACGGTCTTACAGCCTTGTATGATTGCAGGAATGGAGAACTGCTGGACACTGAAGAGCGTCAACACCGTTTAGCAGCATTGGCTGAAGAAGTGACACAGGTGAGGCAAGCCGCCGGTGTTCCCGGATCAGGAAACCTTCTTGAGCTGGTCAGGCAAGTCTGCCGGAATACCGCAATGAACCACTCTTCTACCTGCATGGATGCCCGACAGGGTCGAAAAACTGAGCTGACGTTTATTAACGGTTATCTGATTGAACAGGCTGAAAAGCTGGGAGTGGAAACGCCTGCCAACCAGACACTGATAAGAGAGCTGGCGGAACTCAACATCAGTTAACCAAAAAATAACGTCAAGGCATCAGCGACAGGTCAATTCAGGAGTGAGGTGTTCGCCATAACTTAACGGCTGATCCAAATAAACAAGTGAAGTGATCGGTTTTGAGGGTCTCTCCGGTTTTTGCATCCGAGGCAATAAACCAGATATTAAATTCTTTATCATTGTCTCTGGAGAGGGTGCAGGCACTTTGCCACTCTATCCAGGCTGGCCAATCTATCCAGTCTGGCAGAGGTCTGGCATCCCTGACTTCAGCCATTAGATAGGTATTGAGTTTATAGCTCGTTAACATCATTATCGAGCCACCCTCATTGATGGTGTTTCGTTTAAAAATAGTGACCTCTTTTCCACGGAAACTCTGTACTGCCAGAGATTTTTGCTTAAGGTTCTGGTACTTATGAGTACACTGTCCAAAATCAATCACACCGATAACAGGCACTTCTCCCTGTTCAAGAGCATCCTTGAGAGCAATGTAGGAATTAATTGGTGTGGCTTCGGCCCATACCTGAGAGCAGGACATGGTCAGGGCAAGAAAAGCACACTTAAACGGCTTGGTAATGTACATATCTTTTCTCTTCTGCTGTGTTCTGAATAAGACCCCCGAGTATAGATCATGACAGGCTATTACAGTCGGCAAGACCAAAGACATGAGACAACGATTTGTTTATAATCCCCGCCAATTCTTCATGATTTCCGGCCATATATTAGTAGAGTCAACATGCAGCCCCGAGACAATCTCGCTTCCGACCTGACCGACACCATCCAGCACAATGTTCGCAATGCCCTGGAAGAAGACATCGGCTCAGGTGATATCACGGCCTCCCTCATTCCTGCCGGGCAAATGGCCAAAGCACGCATCCTCTGTCGTGAACCCGCGGTTATTGCGGGACGCCCCTGGTTTGATGAAGTATTCAGGCAGATTGACCCATCGGTGGCTCTGGACTGGCAGGTTCAGGAAGGTGAACGGGTGGAAGCAGATCAGGTTCTGGTTTTTATGGAAGGTCCTGCCAGAAGCCTGTTGACCGGTGAACGTGCAGCCATGAACTTTCTTCAGACCCTTTCCGGCACTGCTACCCGCTGTTATCACTATGCCAATCTGGTCAAAGCGACGGGCGTTAAACTGCTGGACACCCGTAAAACCCTGCCCGGTCTTCGCCTCGCCCAAAAGTACGCCGTCATGGCAGGCGGATGCCACAATCACCGGATCGGGCTTTATGATGCCTTCCTGATCAAGGAGAATCATATTGCCGCCTGTGGCGGGATTGAGCAGGCAGTCAGCACCGCCCGGGCCATGGCTCCAGGCAAACCTGTGGAAGTTGAGGTCGAGAACATGGAAGAGTTCCAGCGGGCAAGAAGCGCTGGTGCCGATATCATTATGCTGGACAACTTCCCTCTGGACGCGCTGCGTGAAACCGTCAAACTGAACAACTCCCTGCCAGCGCCTCAACCTGGGCTGGAAGCTTCCGGGGGTATTACCGACGAGCGCCTGCCGTTGATCGCAGCGACCGGAGTCGACTTTATTTCCATCGGAACACTCACCAAAGACATTCAATCCATTGATCTGTCCATGAGACTGGTTGATACCACAGAGATCTGAACAGGAAGCCAAAACCATGAGTAAAATTCTGGTCACAGGAGGTGCAGGCTATATCGGTAGCCATACCTGTCTGGAATTATTAAACGACAACTACGAAATAGTGGTTCTGGATAACCTCAGCAACAGCAGCCAGGAATCTCTGCGCCGGGTTCAGGAGATTACCGGCAAGACACTGGAGTTTGTCAACGGCGACATCCGCGATCGAGCCTTGCTGGACGGCCTCTTTCAGCAGCATGATTTTGAAGCCGTTATTCACTTTGCGGGGTTGAAAGCCGTAGGGGAGTCTTGCGAAATCCCTCTCGATTACTATGAAAACAATGTGTACGGCACCCTTATACTCTGTCAAGCCATGCAGGCAGCCAATGTAAAACGCATTGTCTTCAGCTCGTCAGCGACTGTTTATGGCGATCCAGCGACTCTGCCGATCACAGAAGATTTTCCGCTGAGTGCCACTAACCCATACGGTCGCTCAAAACTGATGGTGGAAGAAGTTCTGGAAGATCTCTTCAAATCGGATACTGACTGGAGCATTGCCCTGCTTCGTTACTTTAATCCGGCAGGCGCTCACTCTTCTGGTCGTATTGGCGAAGATCCTAATGACACCCCGAACAACCTGATGCCCTATGTGACTCAGGTGGCCATTGGGAAGCTGGAAAAGTTGAGCGTTTTTGGTAACGACTACCCCACCATCGACGGCACCGGAGTTCGTGATTATATTCACGTCGTGGATCTGTCACTGGGTCATGTCAAAGCCATAGAAAAACTTCGTACGACCAAAGGCGTACATACCTGGAACCTCGGCTTAGGTAAAGGCTACAGTGTTCTGGAAATAGTTGCGGCGTTTGAAAAAGCGTCTGGACAAAATGTACCTTACGAGATCACGGCACGCCGTCCCGGTGACATTGCTGCCTGCTATGCCAATACCGACAAAGCTCTTAATGAACTGGGTTGGAAAGCAGAGCGGGGGTTGGAAGAAATGGTGACCGACGCCTGGCGCTGGCAGTCCGATAATCCGGATGGATACAACCCATAACTTTAATGGGGCTTTAATGCCCCATTTCGATCAGTTTCGTCTTATATGGCCGATCAATTAAAGACGTCCCCCTCCCCGGAAAACTGATCATGAAACACCTTTTTTCGCTTTTTCTCCTGCTCATTCCAATGGCTGTATGGAGTGCCTGCCCAAGCTGGACTTCCGAGCAGGCTCAAAAGCAGATCGTCGCTCTGCAAAAAGAGATCAGACATAACGATGATCTTTACTACAACAAGCACTCTCCCGTGCTAACCGACCATGAATACGATGGGCTGAAAGCTCAACTGCAATCTCTGATACAGTGTTTTCCGGAACTGACACTTCCTCCTGTTGCTGAGGAGAATACCGAGGGAGACGTTGATCATCGCGCCTTTATGGGTAGCTTGAAAAAAGCCCGGGACATTGATGACATCAAAAAATTTCTCAAACAAGCCGGTAAGGAAATCATCCTGGTTCAACCCAAGATTGACGGTGTTGCGGTTGAGCTGGTTTATCAAAACGGCAAACTGGTCGCCGCTTCTACCCGGGGCACAGGCGACAGGGGGCAGAATATTCTTGATGCCGTCAAACACATGCCCATGATCCCGAAAGCGCTGATTACGGAATATAACGACATTGTCTTGCACGGAGAACTCTTTGCCCGTCTGAATGAGACCGTCAAAAATTCCGTTTATAGCAGTGCCCGCCATTATGTCTCCGGCCATATCAGCCGCAACCAACTGGATGTTTCGTCACTGGGCAGTATCGAATTCTTCCCATGGCGCTGGGTCAACAGTCCCTTTGATAGCGACAAGACGGTTATTAATACCCTGTACGGCTATGGTTTTGAGCTACCTGCCCAGCATACCCAACGGGGTAATACTCTGAAAGAGATAGAAAAAATCCGTCATACCTATAATAAACGCAGCGGTATTGAGCCCTTCCTTATGGACGGCATTGTTCTGAAACTGGATAACCTCGAACTTCGTAAAAAACTGGGCTGGGAGAGCCAGAATCCAGCCTGGGCCATTGCCTGGAAATTCCCTTCAGACAGTGCGATAACCACAGTTAAAGACGTTGATTTCAGAGTCGGACGTACCGGCCAAATCACCCCTGTACTTCAGCTGGAGCCGATAGCGATCGGAGGGGAAACCGTTCGGCAGGTATCACTGGGCAGCACCAAAAACCTGACTGAGAAGGATATTGCTATTGGCGACCAGATTTCTGTGCAACTGAAAGGTGCTGCTACACCGGTTTTTGGTCAGGTTGTTCTGAGGCCGGAGCATCGCACCCGACCAAAACTTCCAGACCCGAAAAAATACGACGCCTTCTCCTGCCTGGAGTTAAAGCCCGGCTGTGAAGAACAGTTTACTGAAAGATTGAAATGGCTGGGGATAAGTTTGGATATTCCCTTTTTGCACGAACCACTGATAAAAAAGCTGATGGCAAATAAGGCCATTGACCGCTTTCCAGATAGTTTTAAAGTGTCTGAGTCTGATCTGAAAGAGGCTGGCTTAAATGAGCATTCATCGAAACAGCTGCTATCGGTACTCAACACACTTCATAGGGTTTCTCTTAGGTCCCAGATAAGAGCCTTGAGCATTCCACAGCTGGGAGAAACTCGTTCCGGAAAGCTGGCAAGCCATTTTAAAAGCTGGGACAAAATTCTTGATGCCACGCCAGAGGAAATGGCGGCTGTGGCTTTGATTTCCGTTGAGCAGGCCCGGAGAGCTAAAGACTATTTAAACACTTCAGACATCAGGGACTCTATTGAGTGTTTTAGACGGCCCTGATTCTACTTCTGGCCTTCATTCTCAGGTCACTCTCATCTAATGACCAAACAGAAAAAAAGGCCGGAATTAAATCCAGCCTTCTAAGGAACTATGCCAACAAAGTTCTAGGGTGAGAAATCAGGTGTAGCATTTAAAGTATCATTGCTGCACAGTGTACCACCACCATTACACGTAAGACTCCATACGGTGCCTGTTGCATCGGGGGTGTACGTTAAAGTCTGTAAAGCAAAAGCCCCACCTGGAGTAATTGTGATGACCCCGTCCGCTACATCGTTTATTGTGTTTCTTGCAGCAGGAATACCATTTGATCCATCATCACAATTAGCGATAGGGTTGGTTTGAGCACAAATACCTACAGCCGTCTTATACTGGCTGGCTTCACTCAATGCGGCGTTTATCGTCGCATTACGGGTATAGTTCTGATACTGGGGAATCGCCACTGCCGCCAGAATACCAATGATCGCCACTACAATCATCAGTTCGATCAGCGTGAAACCCAGCATCCTGGACATCCATGTTTTCATCTCGTTATCCTCGGTCATTGAATAGCTGCCCTCCGCCAATACACTGGGCCCCACAGGTCAGTCTCTAGCAAGATGTCGGCGCTCATGACCAGAGCTTTAGGACTTACCTTGCGTTTTTAAAACCGTTGATTTCTCGTGATTTTCAGATGTGGCCCGATAAGCCTTATACAGGCTTTTCTTCAGAGGCAGCTGCCATGAAAAATCTCACCCTTTTCGCTAATAAAAGGCTCTCCCTTGTCGCCCGGGTCATTACTGTTGTGCTGGTACTGACATCCACTGCGATCACTGGCGCTGTGAGTCTTCAACATGTGTATCAAGGTGAAGTGGATCGTTATTTTCAGCAGGGACAAGGCTCAGAGCTGATGCTGATCATCCAGTCGGGGCACCACACACTCAAAACCACAGGCACTGGAAAAGACAATTTCAGACCGTTATTAGGCAGTGAGCTGGGGGAATATCAGAATCACACCTTTGTTGGCTGGCACGCAGATTTCAGACAAATGACCCGGGAAGGTGGATTTCCTTTCTTCATGCTCTACGAAGTCAGCTATCAGAAAGGGCGGACTCAGGAGTATTTTTCCTACCAGGGTTTACTGAATCCACAGCTCGTAGCCAGAGAAGTTCATATTAATTAACAAGGTGAAAGGCTCCATTCTGCCAGAAACGTGGGGCCATGGATTCAAAGGGAATTGAAACAGGGTAGGTTGCCTGAATAAACTCAACGTAGAAAATGGTAAAGAAGATAATCGACAACAAGATAAGCATTGAAGCCAACAGCCATGACACACTCAGTTCGTAATCCCTCACTTCAGCACTGGCTTTTACCCTGTCCTTATCGTGAGCATAAAGACAATAGCCCACTACCAGCAACATCATCATCTGACTCATAGGCGTGATAAATACACCACTGATCTGGGCATGAAGCGCCGCACTCAGAATGGCCCAAAGGGCCGATATCTGGATATAGGCTTGCTGCCTGGACAATGACCCTCGCTCTAACCGTTTTTTCAGCCGCATCAGGTAAGAAACGCCACCCCAGAGCAAGACAATAACAAAGCAGAATGTAGCCAGGGCTCCCCACTCAGAAAGCCATTGCAAAACAACATTATGGGGTGATCCCAGTCCATTGCCTGATGAAAGAATAAAGTGCTGGGGCCCCACCCCAAAGAGGGGATTATGTAATGCCATTTGCCAGGCAGTCATCCAAAGCTCAACACGATCATAGGTTTTCAATGCCGCTGAGAGTGGCCTGAATCCATTGACTCCATGCCCCAATAAATAAGGAATGAGCCAAATAAAAACCGTATAAGCGATCAACCCAACCATTAATGCTTTTGTATGAACTCGAATAATGGGTGTTATTACTTTCTGGAAACAAAAGTAGATAGCTATTCCACTCATAACCAAAGACAGAAGGATGCCTCGGCTCTGTGATAAAAAAATGAAAAAATACATAACCACCAAGGGAATCCAGATTAGCCTTTGAACCAGAGATCCTGTGCTTTTCGACAAAAGAGGCAGTAAAGCCAAAAGTGGAATCAGCCAGTTCTGCGCATGATTCAAAATCCTGGGGTTAGTAAATCCATAAATCGTGTGCATCCAGGATTCAGGCGGATATTGTAAATAAACGGCATAGTGAAACAGGTAGCCAAAACCATAAAGCCCTATAGCCATGCCAATGACACTGATAATGCCTGCCAGCTTTCTCTCATCAATACTTTTGGCCAGGAGTAATGTGCTCATCATCAGTAAACCATAGAGCCCAACCTCCTGAATGCCTTTTAACGGATACTCACTCATTAATGCCGAGCATGATCCAAACGCTAAGCCAAGGAAGATCAAGACTCTGGCCAGAACGGGCAAATAAGCAAAGCTATTCAGGGACTGATAGCAAACCATAAACAACCCAGAGGCAACAGCAAGAAAAACAACTTGAACAACTCGCCTGAAATTGTAGCTGGACAGTCCGAAATCCCAGATTAGAAAAGCCGACCACATTGCCAGCAGTGTCAGCGCTATTAAAAGAAACACTGCGCTTTTATGGTAGGACTGATCAATGACTGTGAGCATGAGAGCTGAATTTATGTGGACATAATCATCATGTATCGGCTGTGAGCCAGACAAGAGTAGTGAAAAAAATAAAAAGCAAAATAACAAAATAAAAAATCAAAAAGCAATAAAAACAATAAAAAGCAGCAATAAAAAGGACAATAGAGCAATAAAAAAGCAATAAAAAGGACACCCACAAAAATGAAATAACAAATTAAAGAGCAATAAAAAGGACACCCAATAAAAAGGACACCCAATAAAAAGGACACCCACAAAAAAAATTAAAAAGGACACCCATATATTTGACCAATCGACCGATTAAGCTATTTTTCTCATATTTCCGATTTTTACCCAATAAAAAGGACACCCACAAAAATGAAATAACAAATTAAAAAGAATAAATTAAAAAGGAACAAATTAAAAAGAATTAAAAAGGACACCCATATATTTGACCAATCGACCGATTAAGCTATTTTTCTCATGTTTCCGATTTTTACCCACCATAGTAACTGGGGATCCCATGACACAAGCCCGCAGCAACCTGATTGATTCAGGTTCGACACCCTATTACCACTGTGTGTCTCGGTGCGTCCGCAGGGCTTACTTGTGTGGTGAGGATCATCTGACCGGGAATAATTTTGAGCATCGCAGGCAGTGGGTGGTCGACCGTCTGCGTACATTGGCCTCTATCTTTGCCATCGAAGTCTGTGCTTATGCTGTGATGTCTAATCATTATCACCTAGTACTACACATTAACACCAGTGAGGCTGATAAGTGGAATCGAGATGAAATACTGCGGCGATGGACTGCCCTTTTCACAGGTCCATTATTGATCCAACGCTATTTGAGCAATGCTACGCTCAGCTGCTCAGAACTCAACCGTGTCGATGAATATGTGGCAGAGTATCATAGCCGTTTGAAGAGTATCAGCTGGTTTATGCGTTGTTTGAACGAACATCTGGCCCGTGAAGCCAACAGGGAAGATGGTTGTAAAGGCCGATTCTGGGAAGGACGTTTTAAGAGCCAGGCGTTACTGGATGAAGCCGCTTTACTGACCTGTATGGCTTATGTTGATCTAAACCCTATCAGAGCAAAGCTTGCATCAACACCAGAGCAATCAGACTATACCTCCATCCAGAAACGCATTGAAAAAACTACCGAAGCAACAGATAGCAGGCAGCCGTTCATGTTGAAGCCTTTTCAGCACCAGGAGCAAGACCCGAATAAAACATTGCCATATATTCTTCATGATTATCTGGAGCTGGTCGACTGGAGTGGAAGAGCGGTCAGAATGAATAAGAAAGGTTCCATTGCGGAAAGCTCACCTCCTATCTTGGCAAGACTTGAAATAGACGGTGATGAATGGCTAAAAACCATGAGCAGGAAGAATCGATTTTATCGTGCAGCCGGACGACTGAAGGCCATGAAGGCATATGCGATCAGTACAGGTCAACATTGGCTTCAGGGGTTATATTATTGTGGCCGATTATTTCAGTCTGGTTGATTCATCTTTTTTGCCTTATACGCCACATTCTTTCTACATAGATTTGGTGAGATGTCATTCTGCGTATTTCATAAACCTATTAAGTCGTTTTTCCTTGTTTTATCGATTTTAGGGTCGTCCCAAGCTTGATCCGGTCAGGTGCTTTTTATGCGTGGCGGATTATGTGTTGGCTTCTAGTTAAGAAAATTTTTGGGTGTCCTAGTTTTTTCTGAGAGGGTATCTGGCTCGGAGATTTTATGGGTGTCCTATTTCTCCTCTATTTCTCCCCATTTCTCCCAGATGCAGACATACCAGCTTTGGCAGGCAGGTGTGTGTCCTGAGTTGATTCATGCTGAAAAAGAAGGGTGAATATATTTCATCAAGGATCGATGAATGGAGGTTAATGTTTGAGCCGATCAGGTGGTTTTTATGCGAGACCGATTATGAGAGGGTATCTGGCTCGGAAATTTTGCGGGCGTCCTATTCCTCTCTATTCCTCTCCGGTGACCTATTCTTCTCCTCCTCCTATTTCCCTCTCTTCTCTTATATTTTCCCCTTATAGACTTCAAGCGCAATCTTATCTTCTTTTTTAACTCCCAAGTGTCTCCTTGAAGATGAGAATATTTTAAAATATGGACGATCATCCGAATTTTTTAAAGCTGAGAATAATGTAGGCACAAACTTCTGGCCAAATGTAGATTTAGAACAGACTTTATTATTCTTTGTTTTTACAACTCTACCGAATGACGATTTTATTTTTTCAAATTCCTTGTGAATTCTTTTCATTTTTTTAGCGGAAGAAGGGAGAGATTTTTTTTCGCACTGCAATAAACTCAAATCAAAATCTTCTTTAAATTCTTTTGCCTGATTGTTTATCATTGAAGAGTCACCAGTAATCCATTGTTCAAGAGTGAATGCGCCAGAAACTGACTGTAGTATGTGAAATTTGTTACCTCCCCTAACAATAACAAAATCATGAATACTTTCCTCTTCGTCATCATCCGAAACTTTAAGCTTATGAAAAAACACGTAATCATTCTTTGGGTCGCTATTGATGTACTTCTTATATCCATCCTGATCATCAGCTGAAAAAATAGTAGATTCTGATTTGCTTTTCAGATCGAAGTTTTTTTGAAGAACTAAAGACGTTACGCTGCTTAACGTTTCTTCTTCCAGTTGATCTAAACTCAATTCTAATGCTAATGAAAATGTGTCGCTTTTTTTTGCAAGAACCCTATCAGGTACATATTTTTTGTCGACACCCAATATTTTTGAAACATCGGATAACAGGCTACTATCTACCTCACTATAAAGTGAAACAGGCCTTGAAAAAGCACAGACAGCCTCATCTAAAGTACTTTGAAAAAACTGTGACTTTTCCTGTAGCTCGGTTGATTGCCCTGTATAGGGCGCTAAGGGCAAATTGAGACAACGCGGGAGACTTTCGTTATATGCAGTAACTTCTTTACCCATAATGACACCTGTGGGTACTTTCCCTGTTCGGGCGCGCTTGGGTGGTGGTGAGTCTGAAAAAACTGTGCCGGAATTTTTATTTATGCCATTCATGTCGGTTATCTCCCAAATTAGTATTTTTCCTCGATTAACGAGAACTTTCAATATTGGTTCTTAGAATTTAGAGGCGTTTTTAGCATAAAAGTTCATAGCAAGTTGTTAAGTGCAACTAACAAAGTTTCTTTCTTTCACGGTTTCTCTCATTGATATCTTGTTTCCAGGCTCTACAGACTGGCGTAAAACTCTGGCCCCCATGCTTTTAGACCCTCTGGGTCCGAGCGTGGGAGCCCATACGTTATCTCAAGTTGCAGAACTCGGCTTTCAAGGGGGTATGAGCTCCCAAACAGGTTGCGAGTGCAAATCAGAAATTTTTTGGGTGCCCTGGTTTCTTTGGGAACGAGTAAAAAATTTTATGGGTGTCTCACACACTAATCTATCCTTCCTCTCTGTAAACCAGAAGGCAAGGGTAGAATTATTAAACACTCACTCTTTGCAACACTGCTGTTACTGTCGTTGTCTGTCATCTGTCAGGCTAAACCGTTGACAAGGCGTTTTATTATCGAGCTTGAACAGAATGCAGGTTTTCCAAACCAGAACTTTTCTATAAAGATTGACCGACGTACATTGTCGGGAAGCCTGCCAGACATTGCCGACACAAACGGCTGCGAAGAACCAGATTTACCGCCTGATAAAAAACGACACAAACCCGACAGTTACAGGGTAAAAACGACCCTCGTTGAGTCGATTTCCTGGCAATGGCTTTACACCACAAACCTGCCGTTTACCTACGAACTGTTCCTGACCAGCAGAGATATCCCTCTATGTTCAAAACCTTATTCATGGATACTTGTAGAAGCAGTTATAACCGTTGGCTGGCTTTTAAAAAGCAATTGGAACCCGGATTCATTGCTGTTTAAGCCGATTGAACAACATGAAGCGAGTCAAAGTCACCTGCTTGCGATCACCGCTATGATGCCTGGCTCTGAACATGAACAACAAGGCCAACCAGCAGAATCATCCGGTCAGCAAGCTCCACGTACCGACACCTACCCTAAAGACTATTTCACCAATCTGCTGTATTCTGACTCTGGCGACGATAGCGGAAACCCTCAACAACACTCGCACACTTTGGGTCTGAATTGTTTCGTCTTTCCCTGCAGTGACGTTTGTCAATTCCGACAATCTTCCGATGCGTCCGACAGCGGAGCGCCAGATTGTAGAGAAAGTTCAACAAACCACGAAGAAGCAGGGCCCGGACGCCCCTGTTTGACCGATACAAACACCCCAGCCAGACAAGCAACCTGCAACGTGATAGTGTTCGGGAAGGATGGCCAGCTGCGACAATGCGAAAGGATCTACAAGAATAAAAAAATGCTACAGTCTCATAAAAGCAGATTCCATAGCGGTCAAAAGACCTGTGACCTGATGGTGATCGGAGAGGGTAACCAGTCGCAGCCATGCGGAAAGGTCTTCCAGAATGCAAGAGGCCTGACAAATCACAAAAGCATTGTCCACAGCGGGCAAAAAAACTGTAACGAAACCATAATCGGGAAAGATGGCCAGCCGCAGCCATGTGGAAAAATCTGCAGCAATGCTCGATCGTTGACGGTGCATAAAAGCCGATACCACACCGGACAGAAAACCTGTGCCGTAACCGATATCGGGGAGGATGGACAACAGCGGCCATGCGGGAAGGTCTGCAAGAATGCATTAGCCCTGACGGAACACAAAAGCAAACGCCACACCGGGCAAAAAACCTGTAACTTATCAGTAGCTGGGGAGGACGGCCAGCCAAGACCGTGCGGGATGGTCTGCCAGAATGCTATGGCCCTATCAAATCACAAGAGAAACTTCCACTCCAGGCAACAAACCTGTACGGAAAACGTGACCAGGGATGATGGCCAGCTGCGGCTATGCGGGACAATCTGCAAGAATATTCCAACCCTGTCGTACCACAAAAGAAGAGAGCACTCCGGGCTACAAGCCTGTAAAGTAAACATAGTTGGGGAAGATGGTCAGAAGCGGCATTGCGGGAAAGTCTGCAAGAACCCTGATGCCTTGTCGAATCACAAAAGAAGAGATCACAGCGGACAAAAAATCTGTGATGTAACCATAATCGAAGATAATGGCCAGCTGCGGCCATGCGCGAAGGTCTGTAAGAATGCTAAAGCCCTGTCGGATCACAAATCCAGATACCACACCGGCCAACAAATCTGTGACCTTACCGTGATCGGACATGATGGCCAACCGCAGCTGTGCAGGAAGGTCTTCAAAAATGCAAAAGCCCTCTTGAATCACAAAGGAATACATCGAAAACGCAAGCCTTTTGATGTGGATCGGGACACTTATCCCATACCATGAACTGACACCTGCCCTTGCATGAGGAAAACTCAAAAACACACTTTTTTCTTTTTACTCGTTCCCGCGCTCTGAGTCTGTCACAAAACCGTTAAGTCGGAATTTTTGTGGGTGTCTCATTTCTTACGCTCAAAAAGTCAGGCCACCACAACCATTATTGGGGCGACTGCGGTGGCCCGGAAGTACTGGCAACACAGATCGAATGGTGGAGTGCGCCGATTTGATGAATTTCTGACGCACAGATCAAACACTTACCAAATTTCGCGTAAAGTATCGCCCAAATGGATTCAAGGACACCCATACATTGGATTCAAGGACACCCATACATAAATGTAGGTGTCCTAGTTTAATTCAGTTTATAGTTCGGAAAATTTGTGAATTTTGTGGGTGTCTTTTAAATCTTAAATCCATCCCTTAAATCCACTTAAACCCACAGAGCGTGGGAACGAGTCAAATGTGGGTGTCCCATTTATTGCCATTTATTGCTCTTCCCATTTCTCTCTTTTTTACCTTTATTCTCGTCCATTTCTGATATCAATGCTATCATTTACGAATCGAATGTATCTGGATGACTCTTATGGCTAACCTGATAGTGCGCAATATTGATGAGGAAATAGTAGATGCCCTCAAAGCTCGGGCAGGAAAACACGGGAGAAGCGCAGAGGCTGAGCATCGAATAATTCTGGAAGCAGCTCTCCTTCGTCCCAGGAAAAAAAGCTTCACTGAAGCATTGAAAAACATTCCAGATGTCGGCTCAGATACGGACTTCGAACGTATCAATGATAACGGTGATCGTGATGTATTTAATTGACACCAATGTCATCAGTGAATTAAGAAAAAGAAACAGTGCAAATCAGGGCGTTCAGCTTTTTTTCAACACAGCACAAAAAAAATCATTAAAGCTCTACCTTAGTGTTATCTCCATAGGTGAGCTCCGTAGAGGCGTCGAAAAAATTCGTCATCGAAATGACTCTATTCAGGCAAAGCAGTTAGAGCTATGGCTAAATCATCTGATAGATGATTATCGAGATCATATTCTTGACTTTGGTAGCACCGAAGCTCAGATTTGGGGAAAACTCAGAGTACCCCGCCATGAAAATGCAATTGATAAACAAATTGCAGCAACAGCCCTTGTTTATGACCTGACAGTAGTCACAAGAAACACCGGGGATTTTGTGGATACAGGGGTTAATTTGTTCAATCCATTCCTGGATTGAACAAAAAGATTATGTCGATGGGGCGGAGTAGTCATTTCCAGAAATTTTGTGGGTGTCCTATTTATTTTTTATCAGAGAAATTTTGTGGGTGTCCTATTTATTTGTGCAATCTACTGGCTATATAACGATTCAAGCTTACACCTGATTCGGCTGCCTGGATAACTAACAAACGATGCGTTTCCGGAGTAATTCTTAACAATACTTTCCCGCTATAGTCTCTGGTTGAAAATGGCTGCGGTATCTCTTCATTTGCATTGTTCATTTCAGCTACAGTTTCCAGAACTAAATTCTGGATTCCTGATAAAGCACCTACTTGCGTCTCTTCGAGCCAGCTCAAACTGGGAAATTCAGCACACAAACCAATATATTCCTGATCCTCTTCAGACCAGGTTAACCGGTATGTATATCGATCAATTTTCCTATCCATTTTTATCAACCTCTATACGTTCGATCGCCTGTAACACCTGCCTTACCTGATAAGGTTTAGCTTTGCCCTTGTTATTTTGAATATTCACTCTTGGGTCAACAACCCAAAGTGTTTTATACACCTTATGACTTGATCCTGACTGTCTTGGTGCACCAAAGTATGAGTCACAGAATTTTCAAAGGTCTCTGAACTTCACGCCTTTGGGGTTGCTCCTCACCTGGGTGAGAATTTCAGTGATATTAGCCATACAAGAATAGTTGCACTATTTATACTACCTGCAAACTGTTAAACACTGCAGGGGCATTATCAGGCCCTGCGGGTCTGGGCGTGGGAGCCCATAGGTTTTCACATGTTGGAGAGTTCGGCTTTCCAGGGAAGAGGTATGTATTTCCAAACAGGGTGCGGGTATGAGTCAGAAATTTTTTTGGGTGTCCAAATTTTCCCTTCTCCAGGTAATAACGAATGTTTTACTGGACGCAGCAATCTATCATTGCCTAACCTCTCCTGACCATCAAAAAAAGAAATCAGGATTATACCAATGCCGCTTACCCTGTCTTCCGGCCAATACCGCCTGGTTGATAAAAATAACCGAACCGAAGTCGACCTTTGGCATCACTATGAAGAACTGATATGCGACGACAATTTTGGCAGAACGCCATCAAATCCTTGGTACGAGCCAGAATGGGCTGATGAGGCAACAAAGAGCCAGTTTCTCAAAGATCATCTGGCTCATATCAGGCTTTATGGTTCGCATTTTCACAGATATTTCATTCTTCACGACTCTCAGATAGTCGGTACTTTTGCCGTTAAAAAGGACTCTTCAGCTGTAAGTTATCTTCCGGTCGAGTGTTTGTACGTCTTGCCAGAGTTTCGTCGCCAGGGGCTTGCGAATAAGGCTCTTAATGCAATTTACGAGCAGACCTGTGCCGCTGGTTTGGATGGTATAAAGCTCCAGACTGAATACCCGTGGAAACCGGCCATTAACTTTTACCTGCATAACCGTTACTGGCTTCTGCACTGGAATCCGAACCTGAACTTTGTAAGGTCAAGACAATTTCCAGATTATCAAGTTACCCATGCTGGCGAATGGCTAAATTTGTCCATTCAGAACAAAACACGTTATACCCCCCTCCTCTCTGCAAGAAACGATGGAGATACATTGCAATGGAAGGTTCACGAATATACCCGGGAAGTTTCAGAAAACCTTCTGGTTACGGCTGAAACAACCTTTTCTCTGCACCTGGACGTTTTGGGCTGGCCCCTCAAAAGGTCAGGCCATCACAACCATTATTGCGGCGACTGCGGTGGCCCAGAAGCACTTGCAACACAGATCGAATGGTGGAGTGCGCCGATTTGATGCATTTCTGCCGCACAGATCAGACACTTACCAAATTTCGCATAAAGTATCGCTCAAATGAATTCAAGGAAATGGATTCAAGCATGGATTCAAGGGCACCCATATATAAATGTGGGTGTCCCAGATTATTCATATAAATGTGGGTGTCTTATTTCTTTATACTATACCGTAAGATGCAAAAGTGAAGGAAACCCTCGTTTTGGTATCAGGACTGAAAAATTGCTTTGAAAGCGGGGATTCAAGGACACCTAATATATAAATGTGGGTGTCCCTTTTTACGTCATCGGTTTATGGACTGGAAGACGCTATATCTACCCATGGGTTATATAGCTTTGCCTGGCTCATACGCATATCGTTTGTATTTCGAGTTACTACAGTACAGTCATGGACTAAGCCAGTGACAGCTATTAGCCCATCAATAACAGGCATGGGTGTACCCTTTTTTTCAGATTCAGAGTGAATTCTCCCCCAAGCCATTGCCACCCCAAGATCTACAGGTAATATTCTATGCTTGAAGCGCTCCATAAGATCAAACTCAAGCCAGGTCCGCAATTTATCTTGCCTTATCGGCTCCTGGCACTTTCCTATCCCCTTTTCTATTTCTCCCAAAGTCAAAACACTCAAATAAAGCTTGTTTTCCTCACAAGCATCCATCCATTCAATTACATGCTGATCAGGATTTTTTTTGAATGCTTCTGACAACACACAGGTATCGAGTAAATACTTCACAGATCTATATCCCTCGGGGTTTCTTTACTTCTGTCAAACGCTTCAACATCAGAATCCGAAAAGGGAGATGCTTTGAGAAAGTCACTCAGACTATTCTCTGGTGCACACATCTTTTGATAGTCTTCAAATGAGAGAACAACAGCCGCTTTATGCCCGTGCCGGGTCACAAATTGTGGACCGTACTGACGAGCCCGATCCACAATATGACTAAACTTGCTTTTCGCCTCTTGTAACTGCCATTGATTTTCCACTTTAACCTCCTGAATCATGACAAACCCTCGATAAAAACTAGTCTGACTAGTCATTTCTGTCAACCTCGGCAACTACGCCATCAACTCTATAGACAGGCTGGAGATGCGATTGCCGAGAATATCTAACTTTATGCAGAGCACGTGAGAGGAAGTTAACAATAAGGCCCGTAGAAGGTGGTGAGGTATACCGGTTTTAGCATGAAGGTGAATATCCTGAGTTGATTCGTACTCTTCGAGGACATCCATATATTAGCGTAGGTGTCTCATTTCTTTCTGGGGATAACCCCTAAAACCCTTTAGAAACCACCCGCCACCACAGCCTTTAACCTGAGCTGAAGGCTATGAACACATCCTATCTCTCAACAGCCAGAAACCCTCACAGGATGAGGCCAACCGGCTGGCGCTTAACCTCCAGACCGGATTCAAGGCGGACTCAAGCGGACTCAAGGACACCCATATATAAATGTGGGTGCCCCAGTTTAACCTCTTTTCCACGTATAAATGTGGGTGTCCCAGATTACTCCAGATTATTGTTTCTTCCTCATATAAATATGGGTGTCCCGGATTATTGGGGATTCAAGGACAGCTATATATAAATGTGGGTGTCCCAGTTTATTACGATCTAATTCGGAGCCTTGGCTCCAGGTAGTTTTTGTGCAGCTTTGTCAAAAGTGAAAGAGCCATTGAATACCTCTTTCTGCTTCTCAATCACGCTTCGACCTTTGCACACAATGAGCGCATCAGCAAAGCCCGCTTCCTTACCTTTTAGAGGCTTTGTGTTCTTAAAGTCACTCAGGGCTTTCCAAACAACCTGGCCGTCCTCAAAGTGAAGGTAGGCTTCCTGAAAAAGCTGCAAAACGGTCTCAATGATTTCAGATTTGGTAAGCTGGTATTTTTTGCCCTTCAGCGTCCAGACTGTCTCAACCAGAGCAGCATCAGTCACCAGAACCTTTTCCTCTCCCTGAATCAACCGAGTGGCCTGTGCTGACTGCTTCTCATCGTCTTGCAGTAAGTACCGGAGTAGAATATTGGTATCAATGACTATCACTACAAAGCACTCTGAAGTGAATCGTCGTCTGAGATGTCCTGCTTGGCCTTGACGTGCTTCAGAAACCCTTTTGCTGCCCCTTTATGCTTCTTGATCAAGGTAATCCGACCATCGACGATAAAGCTGTCGATTTCATCTCCTGGCTGGATGCCAAGTTCCTTACACTGACGAGCAGGGATAGTGATTTGCCGTTTGGCACTGAGTTTAGGCATAGCTTTATTTCTTTACATTTTTCGTTTAGTAAAGATAGTGCATCACTTTAATTATCGCAATATATAAAGCAAAGGCAGGGACTCAAGGACAACCATATATAAATGTGGGTGTCCTATTTATTGCTATATATAAAGCAAAGGCAGGGACTCAAGGACAACCATATATAAATGTGGGTGTCCTATTTATTGCTAGGGAAGGGGTATGTATTTCCAAACAGGGTGCGACTACGAGTCAGAAATTTTGTGGGTGTCCAAGATTATCCCGTGTCTGTCACACCCGTGGCCAGATACACAGGGTGATTGATATTAGCAGTCATCATCAGCCGATTACCTGGAGTAAACGTTGCAGACAGGCGACATCGAAATCTGAAGCCAGAGCCACAGTAAAGCCTCGGGGCGTTACAAGAGAGATGCCGGATTCCGGTGTTTGAACCTGATAGGTGTCATTATTATCTACTTTTACAGGAACCAGTGTTTGCTGCGGTTTCGGGGCAGATTGAAGGCGACGTTTATGGTAGCCGAATGTTTTGATTGGCAGCCCGTTGCGGCGGACATATTCAGCCTGGGACAGGCCACTGTTCTGCCAGGCTTCGATGTGGTCTTTCCAGTATTGCTGCTTTTGTTCTCTGGTCATAGGAACCTCCAAGGTCAGGGAGGTTAAAGTATTCAGGAGGTTGTGCAGGGTTTGAAGGTGTTGTTGGCTAAACGCTTACGTTTCTTGTCAGACATCCCGCAAAGCCCCTGACAAATACTTATGAATAATACTGGACACCAGTGTCTGGTATGGAATCCCTTCCCGCTGGGCCCGTGACTTAATCGCCATCAGGTCATGTTGGGAAATGCGGATATTAATACGCTTATCCTTTTTAAACGTCTCACTGGCCATGGCTTCCAGCGTCGTCTTGCGCTCAGGGGTCATCACAGACTCATACTCACCCTGTTCAAGGGCATTGAGCAACGTTTGCTCCTCGTTATCCAATGTCGTTTTTTTCATGATCGATCTCCCAAATAGTCACGGGTAAATTTGCGGCTGGGAATCAGTGTTTTCAAAAAGATCTCCTGCTCACTTTCCACATAGGGCACCAGCCAGACGTAACCCTGTACATTCACCACAAAGATCCGCTGATGCGGATACGCTTGCGGATTAGGATGGACGATGTCATCCAGTAGGCCACCATTCTCTATGTGGAAAATGACTTCCTCGAAAGACTGATCCCGTTCGCGGATCAGCTGCTGATTCTTCTGAGGGTTCCAGTTAAAGCGTTTCATGAGAGAAGTATAGCGAATGTGTGCCTTTTGTCATCAAATAAAGCAGGCAATAGTGATTCAATAGTTCGGCTTTCTGGGGGATTCAAGGATGGGGGATTCAAGAACACTCATATATAAATGTGGGTGTCTTAAATTACTCAATTTAGAAACCCACAAATAAATGTGGGTGTCTCAGATTATTCGCTTGATGAGAAACCCACAAATAAATGTGGGTGTCCCAGATTATTTCAGGACAAGCGGACCCAAGGACACCCATATATAAATGTGGGTGTCCTATTTATTTCATTCGATAAAGCAAACGGACTCAAGGACACCCATATATAAATGTGGGTGTCCTATTTATTCTGGGTGTCCTATTTATTTCATTCGATAAAGCAAACGGACTCAAGGACACCCATATATAAATGTGGGTGTCCTATTTATTCTGGAAATAAATGTTTCATTTCATTCTCAACAATCTTTGCCTGTTCTATTTTACCAAGCGCTTTCAGAGCTACGATTCTATTAATGTATATCCCTTTTCTTGGCCACTTACTTAAAGCTTTTTCCGACCATGAAATATAATTAAATAAATTCATCCTATCATTGTCTTTCAACGCCTTATACAACATCAAATAGTTCACTTCACCTTCAAACTTTAGAGAAAGAGTCATCGGGTTCACAACTTTCGATAGGACGGAAGGGTCTTTTTTCCCATTACGCTCATATTCATAGAATACATAGATCGTATACAAATTGCTCAACATAAAGACAGCTGAAAAGACTGGTAAAGGATATAATAACAGTTTTAATTTTTTGTTTATACAAAAGAAAACCCTTTCCACTTTAAAGTCGAAACAATAAATAAAGAATAAAAATATAATTGCGTGAGTGATAGACAAATAAAACGGAAGCTCTGTTTGCGTGTGAAAAGCAATAGGAAAAAAAAGCCCCATTATGGCGAGGATCAAACTCCATTCTTTTCCTTTAAGCAGGTAAAATCCACCAATAACCAATACTAACAAAGCAATGATAGATAGAACACCTCCTTCTATCCCCCAATAAAGAAATTCATTATGAGGGTGAGAAAACACAGTCTTAAAAATAACTTCTTCGTTATAATTCTCTCTATTATCAGCAATAAACTCTCTATAGGAACGCTCAAAGTTTCCGTAACCGAAGCCTGTAAAGGGTTTTTCAAGAATCATATCAAAAGAAGCTGAGTATAAATTCAATCTATGTTCAATCCGCTGAAATGACTCAGCCGATCTTACTCCCTCTTTAATGTCCGCTAGTAGACCAGCTGTCACTCCAAGTGAGAGGGATAGAACTATCAGTCCTGTAAGTTTCCTACTCTTCATTATCAACAAAGGTATTGAAAGAATAAAAGCTAGTGAAGCTCCTATTAGGCCAGTTCTTGATTGAAGGACAAAAAGCACAAAGCTGGACATAAAAACGGTAATTAGCACCAACGCTCTTTTTATCGTTTCACCTCCCTGGCTGAATGACATTAGAATAATTGAAAGAGGTATTGAAGACGCTAAATAGCTTGCCAAAACATTGGGTTGCTGAAAGACTCCACCCGGTCTTATTGAGTATTTGTAGCCGTAAAGTTGACTTTCAGGGATAGGCTTAACAATCTCGAAGAACACATAAAGGCACTGACACGTAGCTGATATTAGAATAAAGTAAAGAATGACGAGCTTATGCTTTCTATTAAGCTCTAATTGAACCAATGAAAAGTAGAAAAATAATAACGCAGCCATTGCAATAAGCCGGTTTGGAAGGCCACTGCTTTGTTTATAAAAAACTGGCACAACTAAGATTACAAGAGCAAAAGAAAATATAAGCAAAACCCTTGTATACTCTAATTTCTGCTTTCTAAAAACACAAACAATACCTAAGAAGCTAATCAGTGAGATAAAAATCCAAGCAAAACTGTTTTGAGGTAGGTACAAGTCACTTCCACCACCATTTGGAAGAACTAAGTGCATAAAGAGCAGGAAATGAAAGCCAAATAAAGTAACGGCTATATTTGATGTATTAGCTTTAAAGTAAGCCATGTAATTCTACAAAAAAGATTAATTCAGAAAAAGCGAAAAGGGGGCGAAAGCCCCCTAGAGAAGAAATCAGCAGAAGCCTTCAGTCGTGCAACCACCACTAACAGTCCAATCGACACGCCCACCCGAAACTGAGCCAGTCAGAATATAGTCTGTCGCAGAGGAAATATTATTGACACCATTTGTTGGAGTCACAGTGATGGTAACGGAATTAGATGCACCACCAATTAAAACTGAGTTTACTAATGACGTAGCATTACTAGTAGCTAGGATTTCTGTAGCTGCTAGCTGAGAGCAGTCAGCAGGACGCCCTGTTTGAGCACACACTTCTACAGCTGTCTTGGAAGGTCCAGCAGCAGCAATTATTTCAGAGTATGCAGCACGTGCAGTGTAAGTTTGATAAGCAGGCAAAGCCACAGCCGCCAAAATCCCAATAATCGCCACAACGATCATCAATTCAATCAGCGTAAAACCACTTTGTTGTTTGTTCATTATTCCTAGCCCCCTGAGGACATACATTTTTATTATTCATTATTAAGCCACTGCGGAGCGTAAGCACCTGCCAAAAACGACGCATGGCCGCCCTGGTCTGCTCAGTCTACCCACTGCACCCGACAGTGACGCGTCCATAAATACTCTTTCATCCAGTCCATTGTTTGATGGGCAGAATACGATGAAAAAAATAACCACTCATGGCTGTAATGTCTTCCTGACTGCTCGCTGAGAGCTTTTTGATGCAAAACTTTCTGTCCTGAGACCCTGTGCGAAAGTGGTACATCAACCTTATCCAACTGCAGAGACCGCACACAGATAAGGACAAATCCTTAGAGCATTACGATATATTCCACAACGAAAAAAGCAACCTTTTTCTGGTGTATTTATGTTGTTTTGGTCAACTTTTTTAAGCTTGACAAGAAAGACGGTTTCTGACGTTTAGTTGTCTGGTAAAAGACAGCCCCTGAACCACACAGAATTCTGGCAAAGAGAAGGGTTTCAACTATAGTTCCTCCCGCTATCCGTTTAAGACCAACGAGGAGCCCACCTGTGCAAAATGCCCTGTTTAAAGAACTCAAAAGAATGGGTATGGACGAGGATATAGCCTTGGAGTTCGTCACTAGAAGGCTCCCTTAAAATCTGGCCACAAAAGAAGATATTCTGGTGCTTCGGGAAAACATCCTGCAAGTCAAACTTGATTTAGAACGTAGTATTGCACTATTACGAAAAGAAATGTACGCCGGTCATAATAAACTACAGGCTGATATTTTAAATCTACGAAAAGAAATGCATGCCGGTCACAATAAACTTCAGGCTGATTCCGTAACTCTACGAGAAAAAACTCATCAATCCATTCACGAACTGCGCATGGAAAATAACTGAAATGAAAGAAATGAGAGCTGAGATTGGCAGTGAACTGGCTTTACTGAGCCGACAGCTCTGGATTACTTTTGGAGGTCTGATTACTACTATTGTTAGTGTCTTTCTGATCAATTATTACTTTCACATGCCACAGTGCTCTGACCCGGACATTGGGATTTGAGAACAGTCACACAAACCAGAATGAATCATTGATGGAACTTGACACCAGACCATTTGATACCATAATCGGGTATATATTGGTACAGGAACCAGCAAGATGGCTAAAAACACCAGCATTACTCTTGGAGATCACTTCGATGGCTTTATCTCCAGCCAGATCGATAGCGGTCATTATAGCTCTGCCAGCGAAGTAATCAGGGCTGGTCTCAGACTGCTTGAAAACCGCGAAACAAAACTGGAAACGCTGCGACAGTTATTGATAGAAGGCGAAGAGAGTGGAAATGCAGACTACAATCTGGACTCAATAATTGATGAGTTGGACAACGAGCTCAATTAACATGCAGCCAGCGTTTGTATTAACCAAAAAAGCCAAGAGCGATTTGCTGAGCATCGCTCGATATACCTCCAAACAATGGGGGAAAGCTCAACGAAATCTTTATCTGCAACAATTGGATGAAACCTTCCATACATTAGCTAAACATCCTGACTCTGGCAGCCCAAGCGACCATGTTCGAACGGATTACAAGAAATTCCCCCAAGGCAGCCATATTATTTATTACCGAATTAAACCAAAGGGTGGGGTTTCAATCGTCAGGATCCTTCACAAAAGTATGGACGTTAATTTACAGATAGAGTTGACTCGCTGCGAACAATAAAAGTAGCTATTATAGTCATTCATTCTGAATTTAGTGCGTCTTAACCTCAAACCACCTCCAACCCCGAAGCCTTAAAATGAGCAAACACCTTCATGCCAATTTTCAGCGCCAACCGATCCACCGACTTTCGTGTCACCAGGGCCATTAATGTCTGCTTACCCAGACTTAATGTAATTAACTGATGCCAGTCGTCTCTTGTTTGTATTGAATCAATCACCACCGGCAAACGATTCAAAACACTGGTGTCGCAAAAATCTTCCAGAACAATACTTACTTCATGGGCAGGGACAATCATTCGCACTCTGGCCCCCAACGCCAACCCCGACTCGTGAACATGCAGCTTATGGCCTTCCGCATTCAGAACGGTAAGCCCATAGTCTTTATCATGATCAACCACTTCTGCTTCCAGCATGGATAACAGTGGCTCATGCTGATCATCTACGGCCAGTGCGCTGTTTAGCAACCTTTGGCTCTGGTCTTTGCCGGTCACAGCGCCCCGGTGCAGTAATAAAACCTTGTCCGTCAGGCGAGCCACCTCTTCTCTTGAATGGCTGACCATGATGATGGGGATATTAAAATCCCGATGAATACTTCTTAAGCAAGGCAATATCGTTGCCCTGGAATCCCAATCCAGAGATGCCATAGGCTCATCCATTAACAGCACCTGTGGCGCATTCAACAAACTACGGGCAATGGCTACACGCTGTTTTTCGCCGCCGGACAAGGTTTCAACGCCGCGATTTAACAAGTAACCAATGCCTGATTGATCGACGACTTCTGCAAAGGTTAATCCCTGTCGATCGGTGTTTGAGCGCTTCATGGAAAACTGCAGGTTACCCAGAACGCTCAAGTGTGGAAATAAACGCGCTTCCTGAAAGATGTAACCAATCCCACGTTGTTCCGGGGGCACAAAAATACCCTGTGCGCTGTCCATCCAGACCTGTTCATTAAACTGAATCCGACCCTGCGCCTGTTTTTCCAGACCGGCAATGGCTCTGAGCAGAGAAGTTTTACCACAGCCCGAAGCCCCCATGATGCCCCAGACTGCATCCAGCCCCAGAGAGGTATTGATGGAAAGATCAAATCGATCCCGGGGTAGTTGAATATCCAGTTTCAACATCAATGGCTACTCACTCCAGACACCTGTCGCTTATCAATGCTGTAGAGGGCGACCAGCATCACAAGAGCAAAGGTTAACAAACCCGCTGCCATAGCGTGTGCCTGATCCAGCTGTTGAGTTTCCACCGCATCGTACAAGGCAATGGACAACACCTGGGTTTCTCCGGGAATGTTGCCGCCAATCATCAGCACCACACCAAACTCGCCCACAGTATGAGCAAACCCCATGCAGGCAGCCAGCAAAAGTGCTCTGAGAGAATTAGGCAGAACCACATTCATAAACCGGTCGAGCCGACTAGCCCCTAACATGGAGGCGGCTTCAAGCAGACCATAATCCAGCTGCTCAAACGCTCTTTGCAGAGGTTGTACGACAAACGGCAACGAATACAGTACAGAGGCAACCACCAACCCTGAAAAACTGAATGCGAGGGTAGAACCGGTTAAATCAACCCACCACTGGCCCAGAGTATTGTCTGGCGAGAAGGCGATTAACAGATAAAAACCGAGTACTGTCGGCGGAAGTACCAGTGGCAACCCCACAAAAGCTTCTATGAAAGGCCGAAAACGACTTTTCATATTGGCCAGTTTCCAGGCCAGAGGCACACCCACCAGCATTAATAGCAGTGTTGTCGTCAGAGCCAGTTTAATGGTCAGCCAGATGGCTGTGGTCAGCATTATTTCGCCCTATCTTTGATGGCTGGAAAATAGCCATGCTCTGCAATATATTTCTGGGACGAGACAGACAACACAAACGTCGAAAACGCCTGAGCTATCTTTTTATGCTCTGTCCTTTTCAGTATCACCATATCCTGACGAACCGGATCATAAAGCCTGTCTGGCACATAGGTGATTCGCTTCAGCTCATTTCCTGACAACTGAGATAAGGCAACCAGTCCCATATCAACATTACCGCTGGCAACAAACTGCCAGGTTTGCTGAATGTTAGCGCCCTGTACCAGCCGCCCCTGATAACTCTGCCATAAACCCGATTTTTCCAGAGACTGTTTTGCTGCCAGTCCGTAGGGAGCGGTTGCGGGGTTGGCAATAGCCAGTTTTCCTTGCCAGTCTTTGAGCTGCTCAATGGCAAATGGGCTTTTATGTTCTGTTCGATCCCAAAGCACCAGACGTCCATAGGCGTATGTTCTGCGGCTGTCTGGCAGCGCCCTGCCATTGTTTTCCAGCTTCAGGGGTCTGGTTTGATCGGCTGAGAAAAAAAGATCAAAAGGTGCTCCGTGCATAATCTGGTGATAGAGCACGCCGGTCGACGCTGAAGAGATACTGACCCTGTGGCCCGTCTGACGCATAAACTGTTCAGCCAGATGTTCCAGCACAGGTTTAAAATTGGCCGATACCGCCACTCGAAGATTGGCGGCGGTTGCGCTTATGCTCAACAACAGTGTCAGCATACCCAGCCAATATTTCACAACGACTCCTGTCCCCAGCGTTTTGCTGCCTGTTCATCGGACTCTCTCGCATCTACCCAGCGATCACCTTCTGGCGTGGTTTCCTTTTTCCAGAAAGGAGCGCGGGTTTTCAGGTAATCCATAACAAACTCACAGATCTCAAAGGCCGCTTTGCGGTGGGCACTGGCCACACCGACAAAAACAATTCTGTCACCCGGCTGCAGCTGTCCGACCCGGTGAATTACTTTTATGGCTTGCAGTGGCCAACGCTCAGCGGCTTCATCAATAATTTCCTGAAGCGCCTTCTCGGTCATACCCGGATAATGTTCCAGGTACAGCCCCCCCACATCATCCCCGAGGTTTTCATCCCGCACCAGTCCGGTGAAAGTCACCAGCGCCCCGGTACCGGTGTTGCTACTGAGCTGATCCTGTTCATAGCCCGGATCAAAGTCGTCTTTCTGTATTGAGATCATGATCACCCTCCGGTGACGGGGGGAAAGAAAGCAATTTCGTCGCCTTCTTTTATTGCAAAATCCTTGCGGGTCATGGTCTGGTTCAAAGCCACCAGGGTGCGTGAGTCATTGACGACTTCCTGCCAGTCTTGCCCCCTTTCAGAGAGCAGGCTTCGGAGTGCAGAAAGATTCTCTGGAATCTCTGCCAGCTCCAGTCTGTCTGTACCCAGCTTTTCCCGGTAGCTGGCAAAAAAAAGAACCTTAATCACCGGATTCACTCTCCTCTGGAAAAAGTCTGCTACTTTGAGAGTTCTACTCAATAATGTTCTACTTAAACAAGGCTGTATCTATGTCACCCATCGAAGCCAGACTCGACATACTGGAAATACAACATAAAAACCTGGACGCCGACGTGCATAGCCTCGCAAAGGTCTGTGCAGAAATCAAAAATATCGCCCTGACCAATCAGAGTGATATCACCGGGTTAAAGCTTGATGTCGCAGACGTTATCAACGACATTGCTGATGTTAAAAATGATGTTGGGTCGGTTAAGGAACATGTCAATGCGTTAACCACTGCAACCCATGCCGGCTTTATGAGAACCGACAAACGCTTTGATGAAATGGATGCCAGATTCACCGAGCGTATGGATCAAACGGATAAAACAATTAATCAAATGAACACTGAGCTCAATGAACGCATGGATCATATGGACTCAAAATTCACCAAACGCATGGACCAGATGGACTCAAAATTCACCGAACGTATGGACCAGATGGATTCAAAATTCAGCGAACGCATGGAGCAGATGGATGCCAAGTTCACTGAACGCTTTGAACAACTGGAATTGTTAATCCGGCAACGACAACCTGTTAACTAAAACCCGCAAACCAGTGGCAGCTTCAACTGTTGCCACAGCCCTTTATCCCGCTTTGTAATGACCACCCTTGCCACCGCTTTTCTCAAGCACCCGCACACCTTCGATGCACATATCCTTATCTACCGCCTTGCACATGTCGTAGATCGTCAAAGCTGCCACAGAAGCTGCTGCCAGTGCTTCCATTTCAACACCGGTTTTACCGCTCAGACGACAGCAGGTCTCAATGCGAATGCGGTGTTGCTCTGGCTCAAGTTCAAATTCTACGCCAATGAAGTTAAGCATTAACGGATGACACAGAGGGATCAGGTTGCCACACTGTTTGGCAGCCTGAATACCGGCAATGCGCGCTACCGCCAGGACATCGCCTTTCTTGAGACCATTGTCGGCCACCAATGCCAGTGTTTCCGGCTTCATCACCACGAAACCTTCTGCCCTGGCTTCACGCCGGGTGACATTTTTGTCACCCACGTCCACCATGCTGGCCTTGCCCTCGTCGTTGGTATGGGTCAGCGACATCAGCCTTCAACCTTCTTGAGTTGCTCCACAAAGTTGCAGGGGCGGTGACGACGGTCCAACTGCTCTCTGATAATACCTTCCCAGGCAGTCTTGCAGGCATTGTTGGAGCCCGGCATCACAAAAATGATAGTGCCATTGGCCAGGCCGGCAACGGTTCTCGACTGAATGGTAGAGGTACCCACCTGTTCATAGGAGAGTTGCCGGAACAGCTCGCCATAACCGTCTACCTCTTTGTCAAAAATGGGGAGTAAGGCTTCCGGTGTACTGTCACGACCCGAAAAACCTGTACCGCCAGTCACCAGAACGACCTGAACATGATCCGAGGCGATCCAGTGGGATACAACTTCACGAATCTTGTAGATGTCGTCTTTGACAATGACTTTGTCAGCCAGTTTATGACCGCTGGCGGTCACATTATCCACCAACAGGTGGCCGGAGGTATCTGTTTCCTCTGTGCGGGTATCAGAAACAGTGAGTACCGCAATATTCAGGGGTACAAATTCAGTTACTTGCTTATGAGCCATCGTGTCTCCGTTGATACCGTTAATCATTACTCAAGCTTATCCCCGTTCATGGCTGTCAGGGCGCGATGCCACTCATCGGGGGTATTGGTGTTCTGGAAATGCACTGCCATTGGGTCAGGAAGTGGGACAGCCACCCCCTGCAGACGATCAAACAGCCGCCCAAGAGAATAGTCTTTGTGATCCTGACTGCTCAGCGCATTATCGACGGCACTTCGAAGCTGGCTGTCGACAGGCAGAATAAGTGGCAGGGAAAAGGTTTCAAACATAACCGCCCTGCCCAGCTCAGCTATAGATAATACCAGCTTCCTGCAGGCTTCCGGTGGTAATAAAGGCATATCCACCGGTACCACTAAAAGGTTCACACCATCGGGTAGAGTGTCAATAGCCGCATGAACACCGCCAAGAGGTCCCCTGCCAGGGATTTTATCCACCAGCGCCCTGCTGCCAAACTGGTCACCACTGAGCAGTACTTTATCGATACCCGACTCAAACAGCAGATTTTGCATATGCTGAAACAGGGGAATGTTCTGCCAGAGCAAGCGAGCCTTGTCCTGCCCCATTCGGGTAGACTGGCCACCCGCCAGCACCAGTCCGATTGTTTGGGTCATATTCAGGCACCCTGACCATAAAGCGTTTTGCCAGATGAACGGGTTGAGGATTCTACCAGCCTGTCCTGTAGAGGTTAAGGCTAAACAGTTGCATAGCCGAAACCAGTAACCAAAAATTACTGGTCGTTTAAATCTGCTCTTTACCGACCTGATTCCGTGCCGCTAATTAAATTGATGGATTCCATCCTGCAGACTCCCGGGAGCGAAAAAAGACTTTCCCGGTCAATCAGGGAAGCATCAGAGACTGACATGCCCAGCATAGAAGAACACATAAGCCATCATCTGGGGCTCATCGACCAGGCCACTCAGGAAGGTCGGGCCTGTCGTGTCGCTATGGACAGGGATGGTCGACCCGTTGTAGAGACCTCCCCAAAAGAATTTCTGAAGAAAGGCCCCTGGAAACTGTTACACCGGAGGAACGAAGAGGCTGAAAGAACGCTCAGGGAAATGATCATCGACGTTATTCGCAAGCCTGAGACTAGCTTATCTCTGCGAAAACAGGTCTTTGAAGGCGCCAAAGCCGGTCGATACGTCTTTTTTTCGGAAAGGGAAGCCAAAGTAATAGAAAAAAACCCTGAACTGATGTTACACCCTGACCAAAAAAAAGAGCCCGTTACCAGCAAACCTCTGCCAAAAAGAAAAGTCAAACTGCTGGACGCTATGAACTTCAAAGGACGGATCAGAGAGGTGTCCGGCAACCCGAAGAGGCACCGGTTTGCCGATGCCATGAAAAGCAGTGGCCCTGCCAGAGAGGTTAAAAAAAGGACACCTCCGGAAATCCCTGCTATTCCCTTTACGCCACCGACCATTACTGTCACTCCACCCGCTGAAGAGGCCGAACAGCCGGGTTTATCAACACCGATAGACTTCGAAGCAACGCCTGTGCTTCAGCCGCCGTCTGAAACCACAGACTCTCCACCCATCACCGGCGACATCCCCTACATACCGACACCGGTGGAATTGCCGGAAGACCCACCTGAGGCTCCGGTTTCCGTGATATCAGGACCTATCACTCTGGTCCCAAAGGATTCGCTTGAACGCCCGGTCATTTTTCCGAAAGTGCCCCGGATTATGCTCGAAGAGGCTCGAAAAGAGCTGGAGACAAAGCTGCCTGCAATCAATCTTGCCGACGCAGATCAGTTTCTCTGGTTGTACTACACCTGTGTGTTTCTCGAAGAACACACATCTGACGACTCGGATGAATTAAAAACGCAGCTGGAGCAAAGCTTTGCCGCTGCTGGTCTGTCTAATCAATACAGAAAACGGCAAACCGAGCAAATGTGGCAGGCGGTTCGCATGCTGAAAGCCGACTTGTCGCCCGAAGCGTTCACTGAATGCACGGATGAGATCAGTCAAATCAGCAGCCCCATGCGTTTCAACCTTACCCAACATCTGGTCAGGGATATCAATCAACTCGCTTTCCGAAAAGTGCCCTACCCCAACGGCGATCCGGCTAAAAAAATCGAAGCATTTCAGCTGGAGTTTCTCGAGCAGGTTAAAGATACCGACGAATTAATGGAAGAGCTGGGCTTTGAAATCGAAGATCCCGATGAAAGTGACCAGCCTCTGGAAGCCAGGGCAAAACTGGTGGATGTCAGGGCACAGTTAGAGAACGAATTATTAACCTACAGCACCGAACATGAGTCCTTTGCTCAGTTGGTTGACCAGCTGGAAGAGGTTGATCCTGCTGCAATCAGAAAGAAAATCGAAGATGGAATAACACTCACCGGGGAAGAATTACAGGCGATTATCGCAGCCAAAAAGCAGAAACTGGAAATAGCGCAGCGGCTTGGAAAAAAGTGGGGAGACTCCCTGCTGCTGGACGGGCGTAACTGGCCAGACAGGTATTCCAGGCAAACGTTATCGAAACTTTATGATCTTGCCAGTCTGGACAGCCCGGCCATCAACGCCTCCCTTAATGGCTGGATTCTGGATAAACATCAGGAAGCAGAATACCACCCACAAGTCATCATCGATGGTTCCGGCATCCATGGACTGCTGGCGGCCTTAACGCAGGTTGAAGCAGGCGCCGATGTTACCCTGTTATTGAACCCGGAACCCATCTTTGCTGCCAACGAGACAGTCCGGCTCGACCCGCAATGGATGGAAGCATTACGCTTTCATCTCGGTGGACAGTTTGACCTGCTGTTTACAAGCCCGCCAGCCTCTGAACACCATTCTCCACAAAACAATGACAGCAGCTCAGGTCTGCTGCACCCGGACGGGTTTGGTGAAATTTCAGCGGGCACCCTGCATCAGGCTCTCTGGAAACAGGTCCTTGAGATGGCCCAGCCTGAGTCCTCGCCCCTTAAAACGGTCACCAATGCCCGGGTCGTCGATATTGAAGCGCCTGATCAGCAAAATGCAAAATATCTTGTTCATTTGGAACATCAGAGCGAACAGAACAGCGACAGGAACAAAGTCCCTGCAGACCTCCTGATCAATGCCCGGTCAGAGCCTAATGCTCCCAGCGCTGAATATCTGGCAACAGAAACCGTCGATGATAAAGCCCATAAGGCCGGGACTAACGGGCAAGCCAGACCGCCAAAGCGTTTAGCCTGTCGGTGTGCATTTTCACTGCCCCTGTCTTCCGCTCGCAATGAACCTGCGCTAAAGAGCCCTTTCAAGATGATGGTTACCGACTCGTCATTCAGCCAGTCTTTGGCCAAGAATATGCAGAAGAGACTGGGTCATAAGGCGCCTGTCCCTCCCGGTATCAGAGAGAACATCCTGAACAGGTTCCAACTCATCCTGATCGAAAGGAAGGAAGATTTCGACAACAACAGCCAATATCCAATCACGGGCGAATTGGAAAAGCTCTGCCTCTCAATAGTGAATGAACCGGTACCGTTGAAAATCTTTCACAGTGAAAACCGGCACGTCATCCAGATTGACATGGAACTACCTGCCCAACTGTGCCAGTTTCTTGAAATTGCCGATGCTTACCTGCAACACAATGACGCAACTCCCGAAGAGGCAGCAGCCATTCGTCAGCAGATTCTGGCGGTCTGGTTTGAAGCGGTAGCGGTGCAAATAGAATTGCCTGAACGGGACATCCAACCGGAACAACTGAGACTGGATTCCCTGTCTACTTTTGCACCGGAAAAGACAGCTCTTGATCCCGCCGTTGAGACCCTTGAGGCTGATAACAGCATGCTCACCATAACGGCCATTGGCCCCGCAGCCGTGAAAAACACAATGTCTCCCGAAGCTAACCAGACCTCGGCCAGAGAACATATCTTCCAGTGTCAGGCGCTCACTGAAAAGTTGTCGGAGCACTACGCCCCTGAGGGTCATCTTAAGGACGCTGAAAACCTGCTGGAAGACGCAGAAGATATGGTACAAAAGTACTTATTACTGAAAAAATTCGTTTTTGAAGACGATTAATCCTGCAAGAACTTCATCCTTTATTAGACTTTAGGGTTCCTCTCCTACGAACACTAATAATTGAATGAGGTTGTATCATGTCCAGCCATCTGGAAAACGCTACTGCAATGAAACAATGGACTGCAAGACTGGCTGTTCCCCTGTCGTTCTGTGCACTCCTTCTGGTAATCTCTTTGCCTCTTGAAGGCTTGACTGCTTATGGCCAGATTATGCTGGGCATCCTGGTTATGGCGGTCATTCTCTGGGTAACAGAAGCTTTGGCTTATCCTATCAGTGCCCTGCTTATTGCAGCACTGATTACCCTGCTGACAGGTCTTGTCCCCAACAGTGAAACCGGTGCAGTCCTGGGTACCAGTAAAGCACTGGGACTGGCCATGAAAGGCTTTTCATCGCCCAGCATCATTGTTATAGCCGGTGCACTGATCATGGCCGCCGCCATGCAGTCCACTGAGCTGGACAAACGTATCGCTCTGACCATTCTGTCACGCATTCGCCCCAGCCCCGGCGCTATTATCGCGGGCTGCCTTCTGGTCGGCGTGGTGTTTTCGTTTATGATTCCTTCACCCACCGGACGTACAGCCGTTCAGGTTCCTATTCTGGCAGGGGTGATCGCCACACTGGGCCTGGACCCTAAAAGCCGTCTGGCAGCGGTATTAATTATGGGCGCAGCCCAGGTCAGCACAATATGGAACGTTGGTGTCATGACAGCCACCGGCCACAATGTGGCGGGTCTTGAGTTGATGCATGAACACAGTGGCTTCACCATGACCTGGATTCAATGGTTGATCCATGCCGGTCCCTGGTCGGCCCTGATGACGGTAATCCTGTATTTTATTTTGAAAACGGAGGTCAGGGGACACTCTTTAAAAGACGACATCAGCCAATGCCTGGACACCTCTTCCGACCCCTGGTCCTCCCGACAGAAAAAGCTGGCGCTTTTTACCGTTCTCCTGATCAGCCTCTGGGTGACCGAGGGCACGCTTCACCACATTACTGTTCCAGCCACCATGTTATTGATGTCCGTTTGTCTGCTGCTGCCCGGAATTGGGGTCTTTGAGAGCTGGAAAGATATTGAGAAGCGCATTCCCTGGGGCGTCATCGTCATGTTTGGCATCAGCATCAGTCTGGGTCAGCAACTGGTGAGTACAGGCGCCGCTGCCTGGCTGGCAGAACGCTGTTTTTCATCCATGGAAATTCACACTATGTCGTTGGCCCTGCTAGTGTTCGTCATGACCTTGTTTACTGTGGTCATGCATTTGGGCTTTGCTTCGGCAATGAGCCTGACCGTAGCATTACTGCCGGTATTCCTGGCTTTTACCGACACTCTGCCAGACAGCATGATACATAACGCCATGGGGCTGGTGCTCGTACAACTGTTTGCCGTGAGCTTTGGCATGATTCTGCCGGTGAACTCACCCCAGAACATGGTGGCCTACTCAACAGGCACCTTCCAGGCCAAAACATTTGCCCGGATCGGTTTGCTGCTGACCCTGGCCAGTCTGTTGACCTTTGTACTCTTCTCCATGACCTGGTGGCAGTGGACCGGACTCCTGTCTCCGTAGCCAAGAGGGTGGGGTGTCGCAAAACTCTCTCCAGCGTGGGAACGAGTTAACTCCCGTCATTCCCGACTTCATTCTCGTCATTCCCGACTTCATTCTCGTCATTCCCGCGAAGGCGGGAATCCACACTGACTCACCACCAGAACCATACTGCCCGGTGCCCCCCTGGCCTTGTCATCCTCAAGAAGGCAGAGAACCACCGTTGGCGCTGGATTCCCGCCTTCGCGGGAATGACGACCTCAGAGCATGGGAACTCTCTCCTCATTCTCGTCATTCCCGACTTAATTCTCGTCATTCCCGACTTAATTCTCGTCATTCCCGACTTAATTCTCGTCATTCCCGCGAAGGCGGGAATCCACACTGACTCACCACCAGAACCATACTACCCAGTGCCCCCCCTGGCCTTGTCACCCCCGAGAAGGCAGAGATCCACCGTTGGCGCTGGATTCCCGCCTTCGCGGTAATGACGACCTCAGAGCATGGGAACTCTCTCCTCATTCTCGTCATTCCCGCGAAGGCGGGAATCCACACTGACTCACCACCAGAACCATACTGCCCGGTGCCCCCCTGGCCTTGTCATCCTCAAGAAGGCAGAGATCCACCGTTGGCGCCGGATTCCCGCCTTCGCGGGAATGACGACCTCAGAGCATGGGAACGAGCTGTTGGAGTTTTGCGACACCCTCCCAAAAGAGCGGGGTCGCAAAACAGCGGAGAGTGTAAAGTCACCTATTTCTTTAGCCGAAGATTTGCGGTAGGTTTCGCACTCTCAATACCATCCGATTACCAGCTTATGCCCTCCCGAGCTCAAGAACCTTTCTGGCGCACCAAAAGCCTGAAGGACATGACCCGAAATGAATGGGAGTCTCTTTGTGATGGCTGCGGGCGCTGTTGTCTGAACAAACTCATTGATAACGACACCGGCGAGATTCATAGCGTCGCAATTTCCTGTAAATTACTGGATCTGACAACGGGTCGATGTCAACACTACAAGCATCGCCACAAGTTTGTGCCTGACTGTATTATGCTCACCCCCGGGACCATGCAGGAACATCTCCCATGGTTGCCCGACAGCTGTGCCTACCGGTTATTGCATGAGGGCTATGATCTACCTGAATGGCACCCTTTGGTTACGGGTGATCCGGACTCAGTACACAAGGCTGGTTTTTCAGTAAAAGGAAAACCTGTCTCATCCGAAGAGGACGTGCCAGACCCTTCGGATTGGTTTGATTACATTATATGCAAGGGATAACGGATAACTGCTGAGTATCAGGCTTTCCCCATGAAGGCCCCGATAATCTCCCGGGCCTCGTCCGACTGAAGTCGTTCAGCAAAAAGAGCGCCTTCATCGGTCAGTCTTTTTTCGACATCACTGCGGTAGGACTGCTTAAGGAGCTGCTTGGTGTACTTCAGTGCTTCTTTAGGCTTGGCGGCCAACTCTTCAGCCCTGGCCAGGGCATGTTCAAAGATATGATCGGTATCCACCGCTTCGTTGGCTATACCGTAATCCCGGGCCGTTTCTGCATCAAAGAAGTCCCCCAGCATCAGCAGTTCTGCAGCACGCTGATGACCCATCACCTGGGGCAGCAGAAGGCTGGAAGCCGCCTCCGGGACCAGGGCCAGGTTCACAAACGGTAATCTCAGCTTGGCGTTTTTAGCAATATAAACCAGGTCGCTGTGCAACAGCATGGTAACACCAACACCGACAGCGACACCGCTGACCGCTGCCACCAGGGGCTTTTCCAAAGCAACCAGTTGACGAAGGAACGTCATTACAGGGGAATCGAGACCCGGACCCTGTTTCAGAAAGTCACCCAGATCATTGCCTGCCGTAAAGGCATCGGTGTATCCCTGAATCAGAACAACACGAACAGCATCATTCTTATCTGCGTCGGCCAGTGCTCTGGCCATATCGGCATACATGGCACTGGTCAGGGCATTCTTTTTTTCCGGCCTGTTCATGGTCACAATCAAGACCGAACCATTTTGCTCAAGTACTACATTATTTTCAGACAAATTCATCACCTTTGAGAGTTGTTTTGTTATTTTCCTGAGTTCACTAATCTGGACATTAACCGCAATCAGTCTCTGTAAATTGAGACAAGTATCTCGACCCAATTATTCTTTCCCAAGCTCCGGGTGCGGGAATGCATACCCCCTGAAAATCCGGGCTCTAAAATCTGTGGTAAGGAATCGGTTCCCATGCATGGGCCCACAGAGTTCAAAAGCATGGGAGCCAGAGAAACTATAGACTAACGCCTCGACCCAACCTAATAATGATAGGGAAAACGAGAAAAGTCCTTGGGTCGCTTTTCCAGGAAAGCATCACGACCTTCTTTGGCTTCTTCCGTGCCATAGGCCAGCCGGGTCGCTTCACCGGCAAACAGCTGCTGGCCAACCATACCATCATCAGTCATGTTTAAGCCAAATTTCATCATGCGAACAGCTGTTGGTGATTTCTCGCCGATAATGCCTGCCCATTCCAGCGCCACTTCTTCCAACTTTGCGTGAGGCACCACTTTATTGACCATACCCATTTCAAAGGCCTCCTGGGCGGAGTAATCCAACCCCAGGAAGAAGATTTCACGGGCCCGTTTTTGTCCGACCATCTTGGCCAGATAGGCTGAGCCATAGCCGGAATCAAAGCTGGCTACATCCAGATCAGTCTGTTTGAAAACGGCGTGTTCTGCCGAAGCCAGTGTCAGGTCGCACACAACATGCAGGCTGTGTCCACCTCCTGCGGCCCATCCGGGCACTACCGCCATCACCACCTTGGGCATAAACCGGATCAGTCGCTGAACTTCAAGAATGTGCAAACGCCCCAGACGGGCATGATCCAGCGCATCCTGAGGTATTCCCTCATACTTGTAGCCGTCTTTGCCACGAATACGCTGGTCGCCTCCGGAGCAGAAAGCCCAACCTCCATCTTTCGGTGATGGACCGTTGCCCGTCAGAATCACAACACCTATATCGCTGGAGATTCTGGCATGTTCAAGCGCCCGAAACAGTTCATCCACTGTCTGGGGTCGAAAAGCATTTCGACACTCGGGCCGGTTAAAAGCAATTCTCACGGTTCCCTGATGTCCGGCTCTGTGATAGGTAATGTCATCAAATTCAAAGCCATCCACTTCCTGCCAATGTTCCGGATTAAAAATTTCAGAAACCATAAGACCTCCCGAGACGCACATGCCGTAGCGACAAAAGATTTTAGCGAACAATTGTCGCACAACAGCCAGGCAGCGCCAGTACGTAATCCATAAAAAAACCATGATCCAGAAGCCTTTCGGATTGACTGAAGCATAGCCCTGTCTAAAAGTTATGAAAAACCTTTGCCATGGGTTGGAGTCTGTCAATCAAGGCAATATCCAGGAGAGTTTTTCATAAAAATCAGATATGATCTGCGAATATCTCACAGCACATAAAAGCCTGACCCACTTAAGAGCCTCAGGATATAACAGAAAAAATACTCATGGAGTTATAACAATGGCCACGGTGCAAGAAATCTTTGATCAAATGCCCAACCGTTTTGATGCCATTGCGTCAGTAGGGCAAAAACTGATTTTTCAGTTTGATATTACAGACGGGGATACCTATCACATTGCCATTAATGACGGCACTTGTCGCGTGGTTAAGGGCGCCAGTGATGACCCCAGTGTCACCTTAATCACAGACACTGAATCTTTTGTCGGTATCATGACCGGTAAACTGGACGGCATGCAGGCCTTCATGGCTGGCAGGGTTCGAACTGAAGGCAATATGATGCTGGCTACCAGGCTCAACGACTTTTTTCGCAACGAATGACCTTCTCCGGAGTTAATGGCCTCTCGACCTGTTGGAAATCAACAGGTCTCTCCCTCTCTATCGGCACTTCTGTTTGATTGGTATCATAGTACCCAATCTGGCATAAGTATCTATTTTCAATCCTTTTCAAATCGTGAGTGCAGTTTATGAGTGATCAGTCTCTGGTTTCGGACTTTAAACAGGCCATGCAGGAACTGGCAGCCTCCGTCAACGTCATTACTTCACAGCATGACGGATCAAGAAACGGTCTTACTGCCACAGCCGTATGCTCTTTATCCATGGAACCGGCTTCCATGCTGGCTTGCATTCATGAAGACGTAGAGGCACTGGCAGAAATCAGAGCCAGTGGTTATTTCTGTATCAATATTCTGAGCGCAGACCAGCAAAATGTATCTGATGTATTTGCCGGCAGTTCAGGTGCCAGAGGCGAGCAACGATTCCTGGAAGCAGGAGAATGGACAACTTCTCAATACGGAACACCTATGCTGGATGGAGCTTTGGCCAGCGTCGTCTGTGAACTGCAGGAAATCAATAAGTCAGGTACCCATCATATTTGTATTGGCCATGTTCGCGAAGTTCGCCTGAACCGGGGCTCATCGCCACTGGTTTATGCCCGGCAACAATACGGCACTCTCACCGATCTGTCTGGAGCAGAAAGAGCTGCCTGAATATGAGAATTCTTACGATAGCAACGCCATCTATCCTGATAATAGAAATCCACCCACAAAAACATAAAAGTCCATGAGCCGTATTCAACATACTCTTGCAGCGATCGACAAGCTGCATGAACAAGACCCTGAAACCTTCGAAGGCAAAGCCAAAGAACTGATCTATGCAGAGAATATGTCTGCATGGCTCGATAAGTTATGCCCGGATGCTTCTGAAGAATTGCAGATTGCCGTTCGCAGCCAGCATCTCTGCCGTTGGGAAATTCCGCGCTCAGAATTCCCGATGGATCGGCCGGGATACCTCAAATGGCGGACCGAACTGGGCAAGCTGCACGCCCGAAAAGCAGTAGGAGTCATGCAGGAGAATGGTTACAGTGAAGAGAGTTGCAAGCAGACCGAAAGTATCATTCGCAAACTTGGCATCAAACGGAACGCCGAAGCACAGACCCTTGAAGACTGCGCCTGTCTGGTGTTTATTGAAACCGACTTTCTGAACTTTGCCGAGAAACACCCGGAAGATAAAGTTGTTCGGATCGTCCAGAAGACCTGGGCCAAAATGTCAGAACAGGCTCACCGGGAAGCACTTGCACTGGATCTGCCTGCTGAAGCAGTGAGCCTGATCCAGAAAGCTCTGACTTAGAAAGGATTTCAATGAGCATACGTCTTGGCAAGTTTATTCGGGAAGCCTTCTTCACGCTGCTAATCGGGGTTGCAGTCATGACGGCGTACAACGTCTATCTGCAAAAAGACATGCCTTCGGGCAGGGCTCCGGAGCTGCGTGCAATACCCATAAACGGAGAAGCGGTCGACCTCTACACACTGTCTGAAGAAAAGCCCGTCCTGCTTTATTTCTGGGCCAGCTGGTGCCGGGTCTGTCATTGGGTCAGCCCTGCGGTGAGTGATTTGTCAGAAGAGTATCAGGTCGTTAGCGTGGCCCTGGCCTCGGGCAACAATGAGAGAGTAGCCCGATATATCAATGCTAAAGATTTGCACTTTCCAGTCATTAACGATCCACAGGGCTCTGTCAGCAGAGCCTGGAATGTCAGTGTGACGCCCTCTATTTTTATCATCCGAAACGGTGAAATCAAAACCATTACAACAGGCTACACCAGCAAGGCAGGAATGCTGGCAAGGTTGTGGATAAATCAATAGATTATCTAAGCGTTTGGTAATTCCCTTTGATCAAAAATCATGGTTTCAGGATAATGGCTGTTTAGAATGACTCGTTTTTCAGCCATGAAATACCCACGATGCCTGACAATAGGAACCTTGCTCCTCCTGATGTCAGGTTGTGCCACGCAGAACACCTTATCGTCACCAGAAGTTTCTCTGCCAACGGCCTTTTCTCAATCCGGCAATGAAGCTCGGAACAGTCTCTGGTGGCAAAGCTTCAATGACCCGCAGCTCAATACTCTTATTGAACAAGCATTGACCGATAATTTCAGTCTTAAAGCGGCAACGGACAGGCTTCGTCAGGCTGAAGCCGTTGCCAGACAATCTGGAGCAGCATCGCTTCCCAATGTTGATGCAACCTTCGGAGGCAGCCAAACCCGTCAGTCTTCCAATAATGTGGAGCAATTTCAGATTGGATTGATGGCCAGTTATGAAATTGATCTCTGGTCACGCCTGACAGCCAGTGAAGCCTCTGCAGAATTCGATCTTCTCGCTAGCCAGGAAGCACTGGCCATTGCAACAATAACATTGTCGTCTGAAGTAGCCCGTCATTGGTACGAACTGGTCACCCAGCAAACTCTGATCAAACTCTATCATAAGCAGATTGAAAATCTGACCCGTCAGCTGTCAGTGATTGAACTGCGATTCCGATACGGTCAGACACAGGCAGAAGACCTGCTGCAACAGCAACAGCTACTGGAAAATCTCAAGGCCAAAAAACTCACCGCCGGGCACCAGAAGCAGCTGACCTCACTACAGTTGGCTGTTCTGATTGGGACAAGCACTCTGCCCTCAATCGATATTCCGGAAACTCCAGAGCTGAAACCCCTTCCTGCTACCGGCTTGCCAGCTGACCTACTGAGTCGTCGCCCAGACCTGAAACAGGCCTGGTTTAATGTCGAGCGTCAAAACCAGCAATTAATAATGGCCGAAGCCGACCGGCTACCTCAGATCAATCTCACGGCCTCGGTGTTATCCACCAGCTCAAACTTCTCTTCTCTGATGAATGATTGGGCAGCCAATCTGGCGGCCGGACTCATAGGCCCACTCTTTGATGGCGGGATGCGTAAAGCTGAAGTCGATCGTCGGGAAGCTGCTTTAAGCGAATCTCTGAACGCTTACTCTCAAGCAGTTCTCGAAGCCTATACGGAAGTTGAAACCGCACTGACTCGCGAACAGTCCGGGCAACAGCAACTAAAGAGTATCGACAAACAATTGTCGTTAGCTTTGAAGGCAGAGCAGTTCAAACTCACCCGATACCAGAATGGCGACAGCACTTTTCTTGAAGTGTTAACCGCACAAAGCAGCAGATTGGATCTGGAACAACAGAAATTGATCAGCAAGGGCAATCTTCTGGCCGAGCGAATTCAACTTTACAGGGCTCTGGCGGGTGATCTGAATACAGAAAAGCTCGTTCGGCATGAAAGCATCGCTAGCACTCAACAAGACAAGGCTCTGGTCACACACTGATATGAAAATGAATCCCCCCATCCAACACTTGAAAAAACTTGCTGCTCCTCTATTGATCCTTGTTATCTCGGGTGTAGCAGCATGGTTGCTGATGACAACCTCCCCCAAAGCCGGTCGTGCCGAACCCGGGAAAAAAGCCCAAATGGTGGAAACGGTTACCGTTAAACAGCAAACCGTCAACATTCCTGTCAGCGGTCTGGGTACCGTTATCCCCAGTCAGCGGGTCACTCTTTATCCTGAGGTCAGTGGCAGGGTAGACAGTATCCTTGATGGTCTGGTGCCCGGCTCCCGTGTCAGGAAAGGTGAGCTGCTTGTGGCTCTGGATCAGGATGAATATCAGATTCTTGTTCGGGAACAGGAAGCCGTTGTCGCTCAGGCATGGTCAGAATTGAAGCTGGAGCAGGGACAGCAGAATATCGCCCGGCAGGAGTATGAACTGACAGGCAATAAGCTCTCTCCGGAAGAAGAAGCCCTGGTCCTTCGGCAACCTCAACTGGAAGCCGTCAAAGCAGCGTTAAGTCAGGCTCAGGCGAATCTGGATCAAGCAAAACTGAACCTTGAAAGAACACACATAACAGCTCCGTTTGATAGCCAGATCATCAACAACACTATTTACCCTGGCAGTCAGGTCAGCAACAGCACCGCTTTGATGGCGCTGATCTCTACTGACCGTTTCTGGATCGAAATGGAAGTACCTGCCGAGCAATTGAAATGGCTGAATTTTGCCAACGAAAGTCCTGCCGGTAGTGCTGTGAAAATCACCAGCCCGGAGTGGGGTTCAGAGTCCCGTCAGGGCACACTGATTTCCGTATCTCCCGAGCTGAACGACGGTTCTCTGATGGCAAAAGTCATTATTGAAATTGAGGACCCGCTGGCTCAACGAGAAGAGAATAACGGTGAACCTCCGGTCATGATAAATGATCTGCTTCGAGCAGAGATCCTGGGCAAAAAAGTGGACAATGCCTTTGTCGTTCCTGAAGCACTGATAAGAAACAGCCATCAGGTCTGGCTGTTAACCCGGGATAACAGCCTTGAGATTCGTAATCTCTCACCTGTATACCGTGATTCCGAAAAAGCGATCCTGCTTTCTGGTCTTGAAGATGGTGACCAACTGGTCAGCTCCTCGCTGATTACCCCTGTCGATGGCCTGCCCTTGCGAACACCTGAAAAGCCTTTTGTTGCAGGTAAGCAGCCATGAACGAAAATAAAGGCGCTATCGCGTGGATGGCTCGTGACAAGATCACTCCGAATCTCCTGATGCTCTTTCTGATTATTGGCGGCCTGTTTGTCACCTGGGGCATCAAGAAAGAAATTATGCCGGAATTCAATGTTGATCGGATCGAGGTCGCTGTCAGTTATTCGGGCGCAACACCCGAAGAGATCGATCTGAGTATTGTGCTGCCTGTTGAAAATGCCATCCGAGGCATTGAAGGCATTGATGAGATCAACTCAACTTCGGTTTCAGGCTCAGCCTCAGTCACCGTCAAAGTGATGGAAGGGTACGATGCCAACCAGATGCTTCAGGAAATTGATCAGGCAGTAAACCGGCTCACCACGCTACCGGAAGAATCTGAAAAACCCCGGATATCCGTCAAGAGTCGTAAAAGAGAAGTCATGGAAATCATGATCTACGGTGATGTCGACAAGCGGATTTTGCGTACTCTGACAGAAAACGTTCGCGACCGCTTACTGCAAGACCCCGGACTCACCCAGATTGAGCTGGATATGGAACCAGGGCATGAGATTCAGATCAGCATCGATCAAGATCAGCTACAACGTTATGGATTGACTCTGGGGGAGGTCTCCGAAGCTATCAGTCAACAGGCATTCGATCAAACTTCCGGAGAAATTAACGCTATCGGGGGCGACATCAGTGTAAGGGTTCAGGAACGTCGTGAACAGGTTGACACTTTTCGTGATGTTCCGATCAAATCAATGACCAGTGGCAGCACGCTGAAACTGGGAGACATTACCACACTCAGCCATGAATTCGACGATGACGGTATGGAAGCACGTTATAACGGTCAGCTGGCAGCCGGACTGACTGTTTACCGTGTAGGAGAACAAACGCCCATCGGTGTATCGGATACCGTAAGGCATATTCTTCCTGATATAAGGGCGGAACTACCTCCCGGAGTGAGCATCGATATCACCGATGATGACTCGGTAAACTTCAAAAACCAGATGAACCTGCTGTTGAAAAATGCATTCCTGGGGCTGCTGCTGGTGCTGGTTCTTCTAAGCCTGTTTCTGGAGTACCGCCTGGCCTTCTGGGTCACTATGGGGATTCCGACATCCTTCCTTGGAGCTATGCTATTACTGCCCGGAATGGATGTTTCCATCAACATTATTTCCATGTTTGCCTTTATCATCGCCCTTGGAATAGTGGTGGATGATGCCATTATTGCCGGTGAAAACATCTACCATCGTCGTCAGGAAGGAATGAGCTTTTCCAGAGCAGCTATTCTTGGCGCCAGAGACGTTGCCGTACCACTGACGTTCAGTATCCTAACCAATATGGTAGCCTTTCTCCCGATTCTGACCCTGCCCGGTATGCTGGGTAAGCTACAGCAGGCCACTCCGCTGGTGGTCATCAGCGTATTCGCTATTTCATGGATCGAGGCCCTGTTTATTCTCCCCGCCCATCTTGGACAAACGAAAGACAGGCCAAAAGGTAAAGCAGGTCAATGGCTGGATAGCGTTCAACAAAGTGCCGACAAACGTCTAATGTCGTTTATAGACACAAGATACAAGCCAGCACTAAACAGCGTTCTTAATCATAAATACCTGTCACTTTCCGTTGCCCTGGCTATTGTGGTGCTGGTTGGAGCATGGCAAGCCAGCGGCAGGCTGGGCTTTTATCTGATGCCCAGAACCGATGCCAGCTTTGTCAGGGTCATCGCGACCCTCCCATACGGTAGTCCAGAAAGTAAAATCAGGGAAACTCTGGCAATCATTGAAGCTGGCGCTCAGAAGCTGGCCCTGGAAAATGGCGGCGATAAACTGGTTAGCGGCCTCACAACCATCATTGAGAACGAGGTGATTAGAGTTTCTTTGAACCTGACGGCTCCTGATGTACGTCCAATCAATACGGCTGAAGTTGCCAAACTGTGGCGGGAAGCCAATGGTGAGATGACCGACCTGCTGAGTATCACTTACACAACGACGGGTCATGGACCGGGAGGTGATCCTGCCCTGACCGTTGAACTGAGCCACAGCGACACCGAGGTCCTTCGTCAGGCCAGTGAATTCCTCTCACGGCAACTGCGACAGTTTAGCGGAGTCACGGATATCTCCAGCAGTTTTGCCAGTGGTAATCCTCAGCTGGATATCCGTATCAGTCAGGAAGGCATGGCACTGGGACTCACTGCTGATGATATTTCAAAGCAATTGCGCAATGCTCTCTTTGGAGTCACTGCTATAAAACAACAGGAAGGAAGAAACGAAGTTTCGGTAAAAGTCATGTTGAACGAAGCACTGAGGCAGAGTGAAGCCGATCTTCTCAATATGATGATTCGTACTGACGACGGCAGCTACATGCCTCTGACGCGTGTCGCATCCATTGGCCATAGTATTGCACCATCAACTGTAATCCGCAGGGATGGTAACAGAACCGTTGATATTACCGCAGAAGTGAACCCCAGAGGCTCTACACCTCAGATCATCAGCTCTTTGCAAAAAGATGTGTTTGAGGAGCTTTTGGCAAAGTATCCGGGACTGCAAATCGACCTGGGAGGAGACCAGAAACGTGCGGCAAAAAGCATGAGTGCACTGTTGAAGTCGAGCCTGCTGGCCATGCTTCTGATCTACGCTCTACTGGCTATACCTTTCCAGAGCTTTACCCAGCCGCTGCTGGTTATGGCAGCTATTCCCTTTGGACTGGTAGGCGCTTTCCTGGGTCATATGATACTGGGTTACACCCTGAGTATGATCAGTTTTATGGGCGTCATAGCACTCTGTGGTGTTGTTGTGAACGACAGCCTAATTCTACTCACTACCTACAACAAGCACAGAAAAGATGGAAAAGATTGGAGAGAAGCGATTAATCAGGCTGCAACCCGACGATTCCGCCCCATTATCCTGACGACACTGACCACTTTTGGTGGACTAGCTCCGATGATTTTCGAAACGTCCCGCGAAGCTCAAATGCTCATCCCCATGGCGATCTCCCTGGGCTTTGGTATTCTCTTTGCCACATTTATCACCCTGGCCATCATTCCCTGTCTGATTGGCGTTGGGCACGATATCAAAAGTCGGCTTAAGTGGGAGGCAGGGCAAGCTTATTGATGTGAACCGGAACAATGCCTTAGGCCTTTGAACCAAAAATCGCCATTTCTGGTGGCTTTCCTGGTCTATCCTTCCTCTCTGTAAATCAGAATGCAAGGATAGGATGATTAAACATTCATGCTTTATAACACTGCTGTTGCTTTCGCTGTCTGTCATCGGCCGGGCCGAGGCTTTGACAAGACGTTTTGTTGTTGAGCTTCAATCTGATTCGGATTCTCCATACCTGAGCTTTTCTTTAAAGCCAGGCCGCCACCATACGTCGTCAGGCAACCCATCCGATATCGCTGACGCAAGCCGCTTTGCAGGATCAGACTTGCCCCCTGATGACAAACGACACTACCCTTATGATTACGGGATAAAAACAACCATCATTGAGTCAATTTCGTGGCAATGGCTTTACGCCACGAAGCTGCTGATTGCTTATGAAATGATCCTGCGCACCCAGGACACCCCTCTAAACTCCAACCTTTATTCATGGCCACCTGTCGAAGCGTTTATCACTGTCGGCCTGCTTCTGAAAAGCTATTGGAACCCCGATTCCCCCCTGTTTAACCCGATGGGACAACAAGAGGCTGCATCGATGTTGACACAGGGGGAGTATCCGTTTGTGATCAACACTATGGCCTCTGGCTCCGGAGCTGACCAACAATATGACCAACAACAAGGCCAGCCGCCAGCATCATCCGACCAACAAGCCTCAGGGACAGTCTCAGTGACAACCACCCGGCTTGGAGGCACTATCACCAGTCACCTGCATTCTGACTCTGGCGACGGTAATGGAGACCCTGAACACCAGCAGCACACTTTCGGTTTACATTGTTTGGCAGATAACTGTAATGGCGTTTGTAAATTCCGACAATCAGGAGCAAGACCGAAACAATGGTCAAGGCTCAATGAAGGTTCCGATGGACAGAGCGCCGCTTCCAGAAAAGTCAGGTTCTCCTTTTCGCTTACCCGGTTACCACCCAACTCCCTCCCGGCAGCGACAGCACAGGCAATGCCGGTTTACCAAAACAGAGACAACACCGGGCAACAAACCTGTCACAGAATAGTGGTCGGGCCCAATGGCCGTCTGATGCTGTGCGGGACAATCTGCCAAAATACTCAAATTCTGACGGATCACAAAAGAAGATTTCACCAAAAAACCTGTTACGAAACAATGATCGGGCCGAACGGTCAGCTGCGGCGATGCGGGATGGTCTTCCAAAATGCTAAAACCATGACGGATCACAAAAGAAGATGCCACCCCGGGCAAAGATTCTGTGACGTAACAGTGGTCAGGCAGGATGGTCAGCAGAGACCATGCGCAAAGGCCTTCCCCAATGGCCAGAGCCTGTCGATTCACAAAAGCAGATACCACCGACATTGCTGCGACGTAATAGTGGTCTGGCCGGATAATCAACAGAGGCCATGCGGGCGTGGCTTTAGAAGCGCCCAAGATCTGATGACCCACAAAAGAACCCATCAAAGACTCGGGCCTATAGCCTTAAAAAGGCTAAGAGCCATTAAGAAAGCTTTTTTTATCTCAAGGCAAAAATGACTAAAAAATGCTTTCATCAACAGATCAATCATGATCTTTGGGAAGCAGTGTCTCAAACAAATTTTGGTATTTCTCATGCAAATGATTATTGCGCTTTGAAAAATGATCCATAACAGTATTGCCCTGGTTGTCTTTGATGTGCATTAGCTTAAAAAATGTTTCAAGACCAAGTTTTTGAATTAAAAGATCACCGATTTTGTTATTGATATATTTACAGGAAAAGAAATTGTGCAGCGGTGTACAGCCGTTATCGTCTTTAAGCTTAAATAACTCAACCAGCAGGAGAGCATCTGCATTTGGTTGACATAGCCGATTCAGAATATGCTCTTGTAATGTTTGTGAATTAATGCATTGAGATCGGAGCGTTGGATTGGCGGTTGCCAGGAAGAGTAAATGTAAAGGGGTTGAGCCATCGTTTTTCAAACGAGCTTGCAAAAACAGGGTTAATCCATAGTTTTCATCCAGCCAGTTGACGGTATTAATGATATCATTCAGTTCTGTATCTTCAGAATTAATAAGGCTGGACTCAAACAGAATATGCAATACATTTCCACCGGTCGCAGGATTTATTTGTTCAAGAAAGGCTTTGCCCGAATCACCCAGAACATAAACTATGGTTTTAAGTATTTCTTTATATATAACCAGATGTAAAACTTTATAACGATCATCCTGTAAAGATAAGAAGAACTCCTTTACTTTCTCCTCACTCATCGTCCTTACTATTCCCTGGAATATCTGCATATTCAAGCAGGCTAGCATTTCCCGGTGTTCACCTCTATCAGAAAAGAGCTTGAATTCCTGAGGATATTTCCATTTTCGGTAAGCTATGACGGATCGACTCAGGGCTATGGTTATTGGGCATTGTCCACCTTGCTGTGGACTGGTAGCCCATTTGGAAAAAGTATCTTTATTGACTGCATCCTTCTGCAATGTAATAAAGTGAAGAAGGTTTTCCGGCAAGGATTTTTTATTGTAGAGAGTTTGTTCAAGTATATAGATTACAGATTCTGTGCATTGGGATGGCGTTTCCTGACTGAAAAAACGTTCAATATCCGCCTCTGTTTTCCTGGAGAGACTCATTAAAAAATATTTGGGATCGTTCGACAGATCGTGTTTTAATTTTGTATCACTTATTTGGCTGAAATAATATTCTGCATCAACAAAACGTTCGGCAGCCAAGGCATGGCGGTACAATTCAGCAGCAAATGAATTTTGCAAGGCCTCGTTACTGGTGTTCATGATCCTGTATTTGAAATAATCCCACTGCCCCCTGACATCAAGCATATGCTGCAACAGGGTTGTCTGATGTTTGGTTTTGTAAAGCAGCAGTTTAATCCTTAATTCTGGATCCGCAATCTGCTTCCAGAGACATTCAGCCAAGTCCATTTTTTTGCTGTTCATGGTCTCTACAATCGGAGTTTGCTCTTGCTGCCGTGTGATGTTCTGATGATCAGTACCGTCGATTGCCTGATCCCAAATAGATCGATCACCAGCAATGATCAGAATCCGGTGGTAAGCGTTCATCCCCCGCAGCATGTACTCTATATTTTCTTCATTAGAATCATTAGAGTTAAGAAGCCACTGTTTAAAGAAGGAATGGCCTTCCCATGTGCAGATCGACAGCACCTTAAACCTCAGTGATTGATCATGGAGTGTCATGCAGAGAGAGGCAACTTTATCAAGCTTGTTAAGCTCAAGGCACTTTTGTATCAGTGAATGGCCCGTTTCCGATTGCAGGGTACAAAGCCTGGCTTTTTGAACATCATCCAATTCTTCAGTCAGTATCAATACCAATTCATCAGAATGGAGTCGTGTGCCTGTGCAGGCCCAGAGTAAAGCAGACTCATTGGATTTACCGGTAAATTGGATAGCGTCAAAGCGGTCCTGCGGGGTCAGGTTATGTAACAGGTATTTAATACGCTGATAGTATTTTTCAGTCGTTAGCTGGAGGGCTCCACCGGGCCTTGCACTGTCATTGCACATGAACTGTAGTATGCTTTGATCAATGTCGGGACTCCCCTTCAGGAGTTTTACAATCAATTCCCTCTTTTCATCAAAGACGGTGTAAAACAGATGGGTACTTTTATTATAGAGACAGGCAAATGCAAGGGGAGGAGCAAGGTTATTTATGGGTTGGGTGAGCATCTCGAAAAGGGTTTGTCTATCTATTTTCTCTTCCAGCTTCTTGAGTAATGGCTTATCTATAACACGGCATATCAGATGTAAAAACGTTTCGTTGTCATCGAACGGTTCTAACAGTGCATGTCGTAGCTCTTCCGAAGAGAGTCGGTCAAATAAAACCTGGAAAAAAATACGGCCTGCCTGTTCGGAAAGGACGGCCAATTCAATAAGTGAATTCGTAGGTTCAGGTCTTCCCCCGATTTGAGAGGGTCGGGTAACAGTGAACAGACTTTGAATCTGAGCATCACTGAGAGCATTTACCTGGGCCTCAATCTCCTGGTGTTCTTCTTGCATCAGGGATTGATGGATACACTCGAATTCATTGCCCCATGGAATCATATTGCAGGGCTTATCAGCATCTGAGTAGATAAAGGGTTCAAGTGTGGTGACCGATCGAGCATTAATGTTACCTTCAGGAGAGCATGTTGCAACCGGGGCTAAAGATGGCAGCTTGGCGGGGTGCGGATCATCTGAGTCCAAAAAATTCAGTTGCCTTTTAAAGCTTTTAGATAAACTGCCCCCTTTGGGTTCAGTGTCTGAATTAACGGGTAGGGGGCCTGGGTTCGGGCGAATATTCATTCAAAAATCTTCCTTCTGATTGTTACACAATACTTTAATCTGAGGATCGTAAACTTGAGTCTCCCGCAGTATCGCTGTGCAGCATTAAATTATAATTTTTCGGTTGATCTGTTCGTAATCTCTTGCATTTAGACTCTTGACAATGAGAAAGGTTCAATGGCAAGTACAATAAAATATCTCCATAAACGTCTGGGGAGCCACTTAACGTTCAACAGATTCTTGTTAGTCGGGCTTTCATCAATGTCTTGAACTTTCATGCTAAAACCGACTCTAACTCTCAGAAACAATTTTGGGTATCCCTGCCAACCAAAGTTAAATGGAGAAACAAGCCATGAATTTTATAAGAAGCCTTTCCTGTTTTGGTGGCTCACTCTCATCAACTGCGGATCAAACTCGATCAGGTACACCATCTGGCACCACTTCGGGTAGGAACGTGATTCCAGGTAAGAAGGAAAAGCCTTTAGTTTTGCTCGATTTGCCCCCGGACATACAATCCGAAATTTCTACTTATTTGAAGGATTATGACGTTGCCAAATTAACACGGACACATTCCTACATTAACAGCACACTCAAAAATGATACGGCAATGGCAAAGGCATGGTATCGCCGGTTTCCTTCATCCCATCAGGCTCTGCTGAAGAGAATCATCGCTGCAAAAGATAAAAATCAACTTGAGGTTTGGTTGCGGCGCTTTACAAAAGACGAGGCATTAATCAAGTCAGTTATGGATCGCCAGAAGAGTATTTATTTTCCTGCTGTGTTTTTTTCCACTCTCAGTAAACTGATGTCTAAATGTGAAACATTTAAATTAGAGAGAAGAGCCACCCTCCCCGATAGTGCTGATGTGAAATCAGCCAGCTTCAGCCCCGATGGTAGCCATGTAATCACCTGCAGTAGAGATAACAGGGTGAAAGTTTATGGTCTTAAGGACGATGGTTCAATGGAAAAAAAAGTCACTATTACCCATGAAGACAGGGTCAACTCAGCCATCTTCAGCCCCGATAGTCACCATGTGTTGACCAGAAGTGACGATAAAACTGTGAAAATCTGTAGCCAGAAGGACGATGGATCATGGGAAGAAAAAGTCACTATTTCCCATGAAGAAAGGGTCAGGTCAGCCAGCTTCAGCCCCGATAGTCGGCAGATGGTGACTGCCAGTGATGATTGCAAGGCGATTATTTATGGCCTGAAAGACGATGGCTCATGGGAAGAAAAAGTCATCATTCAACACGATGATACAGTCATGTCAGCCAGCTTCAGCCCCGATAGCCGCCACCTGGTGACCCGCAGTGCCGATGAGGAAGCGAAAATCTATTACCAGAAGGATGATGGGTCATGGGTAGAAAAATTCACTGTTGCCCACAACAACTATGTCTTCTCAGCCACCTTTAGTGCCGATGGCCGCTATTTGGTGACTGCTGGTATCGATGACAGGGTGAAAATCCATGGCCTGGCGGCCGATGGTTCCTGGAAAAAAAAAGTCATCATCCGTAATAAATACGTCAAATCAGCCACACTGAGCGCAGACAATCGCCATTTGGTGATCACCTGTCACAATGGCAGGGCGATAATCTATGGCCATAAGGACGATGGATCATGGGAACGAAAAGCCCTCATTGCCCATAAACATGTCAATTCAGTCACCTTCAGCCCCGATAGCCGACATTTGCTGACCTACTGTAAAGATGGTAAGGCGAAGATTTATGGCCAGAAGGACAATGGATCCTGGGAAAAAAAAGCCATCATTCGCGATAAAGATACTTTCTTCTCAGCCACATTCAGCGCCGATAGCCGTCATGTAATCGCCCGCAGTGGAGATAACACGGTGAAAATCTATGGCCGAAAGGTCAATGGATCGTGGAAAGAAAAAACCACCATTTCCCATGTTGGTCTTGTCACATCAGCAAGCTTTAGCGTCAATGGCCGCCACCTGGCCACTGTCAGTAACGATGGAACGGCGAAGATTTATAGCCAGGGGAACTCTGGATCATGGGAAGAAAAAGGCATCATTTACCGTCGTAATCCGATCCGGGCAGCCACCTTCAGCGTCGATGACCATGTGTTGACCACAAGTGACAAAGTACAAATCACTGAATTAAGGATGAGTAGCTTAATGTTTGTGGACACTCATTAAGGCCCACATTATTTGCTGCAACACCTTGCTCAGCACGATAGTTTGAGCGCACCAGAACACCGGCCAGGACTTCGACAAAACCTCTTTCCAGACGCCACTGACAATACTTCTCAGACGCCTGGGGAGCCACTTAACGTTCAACCGATTCTTGTTAGTCAGGCTTACATCAATGTCTTGAACTTTCACACTAAAACCGACTCTAAGCTGCAGAATTAATTTTGAATATCCTTGCCAACCAGTGATAAATAACAACCACGAAAAACGAACGATGGATTGCATAAATAACAATTCCGGTATTGGTGATAAACTTCCATCAAAACCAGATCAACCAGAGACGCCAAGTGGTACCACTGCGGGTAGGGTAGTCATTGTACGTGACAAGAATGAGTTTTCATTATTGCTCCATTTGCCCCCGGGAATACAGTCCAAAATTTTCACCTATTTGCGGGCTCATGATATTACCCAATTAACACGGGCAAATTCACACATTAACAACAGGCTCAAAAATGATGCTGCAATGGCAAGGGCATGGTATCGTCAGCTTGCTTCATCACACCAGACTCTACTAAAGACAACCGTCGCTAAAAAAGATAAAGATGAACTCCAGAAATGGTTGCAGCGCTTTACAAAGGATGAGGCATTAGTCAAGTCAGTCACGGATCGTCAGGCGAGTATCTATTTTCCTGCGCTGTTCTTTTTTACTCTCACTAAACTGATGTCTCAATGTAAAACATTTAAATCAGAGACAACCATCCTCCCCGGTAATAACAGGGCGGACACGGCTGCTATCAGCCCTGATGGCCGCCATCTGGTGACCGCCATTGACAATAAAACGCTGAAAATCTATGGCCAGAAAGACGATGGATCATGGAAAGATAAAAGCACTGTCTCCCATAATAACGATGTCAACAAAGTCACTTTCAGCCCCGATAGTTGCCATGTGGTGACTGCCAGTTTTGGTGGTGAAGTGAAAATTTATGGTCAGACGAACGATGGTTCATGGTTAGAAAAAGCCAGTGTTTCCCATGACGATTTTGTTTTCTCAGCTATCATCAGCACCGATGGTCGCCATCTGGTGACCGCCAGTTGTGATAACAAGGCAAAAATTTATAGCCACAAGGACGATGGATCATGGTCAGAAAAAGCCATTATTCGCTACGATGAACCAGTCAGATCAGCCACCTTCAGCAACAATAACTGCCATGTGGTGACCACCAGTTTATTCGGCAAGTGGAAAATCTATAGCCAACAGAACGATGGATCATGGACAGAAAAAGCCGTTAACCACGATGATTCAGTCCAATCTATCAGCTTCAGCCCCGATGGCTGCTATTTGGTGACGACCATTCTCGATCTCGGTGTAAAAATCCATGGCCTTGAGGCCGATGGAGCATGGGAACAAAAAGCCATCTTATCCGATATGTATTGGGTCATATCAGCCATATTCAGCAACGATAGTCGCCATTTGGTGACCTCCAGTTACAATGGCAGGGCGATAATCTACGGCAAGAAAGACGATGGATCATGGAGAAGAAAAACTATCATTTCCCATGGTCATCGTGTCGATTCTGCCACCTTCAGCCCCGATAGCCGCCATGTGGTGACCGCCAGTTGGGATTGCACGGCGAAAATCTACGGCCTGAAGGACGATGGATCATGGGAAGAAAAAGCCATCATTTCCCATAACAAATTTGTCTACTCAGCCACGTTCAGCCCCGATAGTCGCCATGTGATTACCCGCAGTCAAGATAACACGGTGAAAATCTATGACCAGAGGATCAATGGTTCCTGGGTAGAAAAAGCTACCATTTCCCATCTTATGGAGGTCGGATCAGCAACCTTTAGCATCGATAGCCGCCTTGTGATCACCGGCAGTGACGATGGAACGACAAAAATTTTTGGCCAGCAGAGTGATGGATCCTGGGAAGAAAAAGCCACCATTTCCCTCAATATTCCGATCGGATCAGCCACCTACAGCATCGATGGCCATGTGTTCACCATCCATGGCTTTAACACAGTGAAAATCACTGAGCTACAGATGAATGACTGATTGTTTGCCGTCAATCCTGTGATTAAGTACTCAACCATACGAAATCATATTTTCTGACTCATTGTTCAGGCACTCTGACTGCGTTGCAACTCTGGTCACATAGCTTGCTATGTTCCCGTCGTTGCGCCTTGCAGAGCACCTGCCCAATAAGCCAGAAATATTCGATTCCATATGGCTGAGTACTTAGAAACTGTCCTGAGAGCATGAGAACTTTCATACTAAAACCGACTCTAAGCTGCAGAATCAATTTTAAATATCTTTGCCAATCAGAGCTAAATAAGAACAACGGTAAAACGAACTATGGACTGCACAAATAGCAAATCTGGTATAGGTGATCGACTTTTATCAACACCAGATCAACCTGAATCAGGGGCGCCAAGTGGCACAATCGAGGGTAAGAAAGTCATTGTACGTGACAACAATGAGTTTTCATTAATGCTCGATTTGCCCCCGGGAATACAATCCAAAATTTGCACCTATTTGCGGGCTCGTGATATTGCCCAATTAACACGGGCAAATTCACAGATTAACAACAGCCTCAAAAATGATGACTCAATAGCAAAGGCATGGTATCGGCAGCTTGCTTCATCACACCAGACTCTACTAAAGGCAATCGTCGCTAAAAAAGATAAAGATGAACTTCAGAAATGGTTGCAGCGTTTTACAAAGGATGAGGCATTAATCAAGTCAATCACAGATCGCCAGGCGAGTATTTATTTTCCTGCGCTGTTCTTTTCCACTCTCACTAAACTGATGTCTCAATGTAAAACGTTTAAATTAGAGACTAAAGTCAGCATCCGCTGTAGTAGTTCAGAAAACTCAGCTAAATTTAGCGACGATGGCAGCCACCTGGTGATCGCCTGTAACTCTAAAACATGGAAAATCTATGGCCAGCAGAGCGATGGATCATGGGAAGCCAAAGGCACTATCTCCCATGATGACCGTGTCAGATCAATCACCTTCAGTGCCGATGGTCGCTATGTGGCGACAGCCAGTGCAGATGGCAAGGCGAAAATTTATGGCAAGAAAGACGAACGATCATGGGAAGAAAAAGCCACTATTTTCCATGATGACTTTGTTATATCAGCCACCTTCAGCGGCGATGTTCGCTATCTGGTGACCGCCAGTGAAGATGGCAAAGCGAAAATTTATGGCCAGATGGACGATGGATCATGGGCAGAAGAAGCCATCATTAGCCACGATCGTTTTGTCTTATCGGCAACCTTCAGGAGCGATGACCGCTATGTGGTGACCGCCAGTCTTGATGGCAAAGCGAAAATCTATAGCAGGAAAGATGATGGGTCATGGATAGAAAAAGCCATTATTCCCCATGATAAATGGGTCCATCCAGCCAACTTCAGCGCCGATGGTCGCCATTTGTTGACCGTCAATGGCGATTACGAGGTAAAAATCCATGACCTGGAGGCCGATGGTTCGTGGGAAGAAAAAGCCATCATTCGCCACGACCTTTATGTCAATTCAGCCACCTTCAGCGACGATAGCCGCCATGTGTTGACCTCCAGTGATGATGGCAGGGCGATCATCTACGGCAAGAAAGACGATGGACCATGGCAAGAAAAAGCCACTATTTCCCATGGAAGATGCGTCAACTCAGCCGCCTTCAGCTCCGATAGCCGCTGTGTGATCACCAGCAGTAGTGACAAAACGGCGAAAATCTATGGACAGGAGGACGATGGCTCATGGGAAGAAAAAATAACCATTTCCCATGATTTGTACATTTATTCTACAACCTTTAGCGTCGATAGCCGCCATGCGATCACCTTCGGTGAAGATGACAAGGTGAAAATCTATGGCCGTAAGGACAATGGATCCTGGGTAGAAAAAACTATCATTCCTTTTGGGGGTATCATATCAGCAGCCTTTAGCGTCGATGGCAACCACATGGTCACCTCCAATGTCACTGGCAGGGTGAAAATTTATGGCCTGGCGAGCGATGGATCATGGAAAGAAAGAGCCTTCATTTCCCATCCCGAAGGGATCAGGTCAGCCACCTTCAGCGCCGATGGCCATGTGTTGATCATCCATGGCGGTAACAGGGCGATGATCACCGAACTATGGATGATTGACCGATCGTTTACTGTCACTCATTAACCCAAACTCTCATATTCTTCTGGAACACCTGCCGGTACGACTTCAACAGAACCTCTTTCCAGACCCAATCACGATACATCTCAAACGCTTGGGGAGTCACTTATTTGTTAGTCAGGCTTACATCAATGTCTTGAACTCTCGTAATAAAACCGACTCTAAATTGCACAGTCAATTTTAAATACTAACCCAATTTAAATAATAACTATGGGGAAACAAGCCATGCATTTTATAAAAAGCCTTTCCTGTTTTGGTGGCTCACTTTCATCAACAGCGGATCAATCTCGATCAGAAAGAAGAAGTGGTACCGCTATGCATAGGAACGTCTTTATACATAAAAGGAAAAAGCCTTCGCCATTGCTCAGATTGCCCGAGGAACTTCAATCCAAAATTTTTACTTATTTGCAGGCTCATGATATTGCCAAATTAGCGCAGGTAAATTCACATATTAACAACACTATCAAAAAGGGTGATTTAATAGCAAAGGCATGGTGTCGCCGGTTTGCTTTATCGTACCAGACGCTACTGAAGACAACCCTCACTTCAAAGGACAAAAATCAACTCGAGGGTTGGTTGAGGCGCTTTACAAAAAATGAGGCATTAATCAAATCAATCATGGATCGCCAAGAGAGCAAGTATTTTCCTGTTTTGTTCCTTTCCACTGTCACTAAACTGATGTCTGAATGTGAAACATTTAAATTAGAGACAAAAGCCACATTCCCCGCTTTTGGTAAATCGAACTTCTTTAAGTTCAGCCCCGATGGCCACCATGTGATAATCCCTATTGACAAAGAAACAGTGAAAATCTACGGCAAGAAGGACGGTGGATCATGGGAAGAAAAAATCACTATCTCTCATGATGACTGGGTCAGGTCGGTCACTTTCAGCGCCAATAGCCGCCATGTGGTGACCACAAGTGACGATAAAACCGCAAAAATTTATGACCTGAGTACCGATGGATCATGGGTAGAAAAAGCCACTATTTCCCATGTTAAATCTGTCTTTAAAGGCACCTTCAGCCCCGATGACTGCTATGTCGTGACTGCCAGTATAGATGGCAAGGCGAAAATTTATGGCAAGCAGGACGATGGGTCATGGGTAGAAAAAGCCATCATTTCCCATGACGACTGTGTCAACTCAGCCATATTCAGCGCCGATGGCCTCTATATGATGGCCATTGAACATCGCAGAGCAATAATCTATGGCAAGCAGGACGATGGGTCATGGGTAAAAAAAGCTATTATTTCCCATTACAAACCTGTCAGGTCAGCTAAATTCAGCGCCGATAGCCGCCATTTGGTGACCGTCAGTGACGATCACATGGTAAAAATCAATGGCCTCAAGGCCGATGGATCATGGGAACAAACAAACATCATTCCCCATTTTCATAAGCTCAACTCAGCCAAATTTAGCAACGATAGCCGCCATTTGGTAACCTGCAGTAACGATGGCACCGCGACAATCTACGGCAAGCAGGACGATGGATCATGGCGGATAGAAATCATCATTTACCATGAGGATAGAGTCTTCTCAGCCACCTTCAGTCCCGATAGCCGTCGTGTGTTGACCTGCGGTGACGATGACAAGTTGAAAATCTTTAGCCAAGAAGTCAATGGATCATGGAAAGTAGAAGCTGTCATTTCCCGATTAGAAAGGTTCTTCTCAGCCCAATTCAGCCATGATAGCCGCCATGTGTTCATCGACAGCGGAAATTACACGGTGAAAATATGTGGCCAGAAGGCTAATGGAAGCTGGGAAGAAAAAGCCAGTTTTTCCCACGAACTAGCAATTAATTCAATAGACATTAGCCCCGATAGCCGCCATTTGGTTACCGCCAGTACCGATGGCACGGCGAAAATTTATGGCCAGACAAGCCATGGAACATGGAAAGAGAAAGCCACCATCATTTCCGAGCAATTCAACGCAATCAATCTCGTCATCTTCAGTGCCGATGGCCATGTATTGACCGTCCATGAAGATAACACGGCAAAAATAACTGAACTGCGGATGAATGAGTTAATGACTGACTGACTGATTGTTTGTTGTCACTCATTAACCCTGATCCACATTTTTCTTCTGCAACGCCTGCCCGGCACCTTAAGTACTCAGCCATACGGAATCGAATATTTCTGCCTTATTGGGCAGGTGCTCTGCAAGGCGCAACGACGGGAACATAGCAAGCTATGTGACCAGAGTTGCAACGCAGCACGACTGCATGGATGCAGGAGCTAGAGCAACGCAGGAGCAGTTGCCGCGAGTGCCTGAACAATGAGTCAGAAAATATGATTTCGTATGGTTGAATACTTAGCAGTCGAGCTTTCTAACTCCCGTGGTGAACATGGAGATTTGAGCCTTAAGACAAGACGACAATTGCCAACGCAGGATTAAGGCTCAAATTTTCAGCGCACCAGGGGGTTAGAAAGTTCGATTGGTATTAGCCCCGTTGAGTTATCAGAAGCCGAGACAACTCCGGGCTCTGAGTCGCCTTTGACTCCCTCTGAGACTTCTCCTGCTTTTTCATCCACGCAACGAAAAGCTTTAAAGGTGGCCTTCACCATATGTTTGAACAAATCATTGTCGGGCAAATCAACTGGATAAAGCTTACCTCTCTCCTCATTCAGGTAGCAGTTGATCGCAGAAATAACCTGACTTTCCTGATTACTGGCATAGGCCATCACTTCGTCATCTTGATTCAGAAGAAAAACAAAGACCATATTGTCTTCTTTGATAAGAACAGCAAGGAAACAGCCTCCCTGAGGATTAGGAAGCGTCAGAACGTACTCATCCTCTTCCAAAGTCCGGATATAGCGCCGGGGCCAAGTGTACTCGCTCATCCAGCCAAAAAGGATCAACCCTAACGGGACATTCTGTCGAATGACAGACTGTACCTGAGTTAATAGCTGCCGAAATTTATTTACCTTGCTATCTGGATCGTCGAAGACGAACGCTTCCATGTTGCTTTCCAAATAACAGTCATTGAAGGATGAAGTTGTTGTGTCTGGTTGCTCGTCGGCAGGTTCATCAACCAATAAAGTCTGCTGCTGGACAAGGCTAAAATCATACTGCTGATTAACCCATTCACAATCAAACTGATTTCCCGCGTCTGGAGCAGAAGCAATAAGCACTTCATTGAAAAAACCACTCGCGGACGACTCTAACAAAGCCATTTTGCTTGTTGAAGGTCCATCAAAAGCAACAGCCTTTATCCTGGGACCCAGCTTCAGACTGGAAGCTGGTGCTAGCTCTTCACACTGGCAAGTATTCTCTGTGGATAAATACACCACTTTGGGCTTGGGGTCTTTACCTCTGGAACTTGGGGTATTAGCCGACTGCCCTCTTTTTCTTATTCTTGCCTGGGCGATTTCCCTTTTTTCCCTGAACGGCCTGTGACATCGATAACATCGACAATTGCAGTCAACAAGATTACGGTTACACTGCTTACACCTTTGACGACCCGATTCATCCGTTACTATTTTATCTTTCCCGTAGCCGTTAGATCCATGACTGTGGAAGGCTGCAGGCAAAAAAAATGCAAACAACAGCGCACTCAAACCCGCTCTGAGCATAAACCCTCCTGAACCAGACCGTTCAGGCAGACTAGTTAATTAACTGAGATTCGTCATGTTGAATTCCATCGCTTTTAGCGTTTGTAGCCGGAACTGTTCGATAAAGAACCCCGACCCGATTCCCGTCTGAATGACGCTCTGCAATATCTTTGTTGGTCGCTTTCCAGCCTCCTCCCTTAGAGGCTGTCGCAAAACTCCAACAACTCGTTCCCATGCTCTGAGGTCGTCATTCCCGCGAAGGCGGGTGTCGCAAAACTCCAACAGCTTGTTCCCATGCTCAGAGGTCGTCATTCCCGCGAAGGCGGGAATCCAGCGCCAACGGTGGATCTCTGCCTTCTCGGGGATGACAAGGCCAGGGGGACACCGGGCAGTATGGTTCTGGTGGTGAGTCAGTGTGGATTCCCGCCTTCGCGGGAATGACGAGAATGAAGTCGGGAATGACGAGAATGAAGTCGGGAATGACGGGAATAAAATCGAGAATGACGGGAGTCAACTCGTTCACACGCTGGAGAGAGTTTTGCGACACCCTCAGAGCGCGGGATCGAGTTGTGAATAACTGATTGTTTGCTGCCACTCATTAGCCCAGATCTACATTTTTCTTCTGCAACGCCTGCCCGGCACGGTACGAGCGCACCAGAACACTGGCAAGGACTTCGACAAAACTTCTTACCAGACTCCACTGAAATGTGCTGAAAGACAGAAACCCGCTTTCTACTGATTGATCATTTCCCCGGATCAAAGCCTCGTTTTCTTGGTTGGTTACGATTAGATCAATCTTGTGAACTTTCACACTAAAACCGACTCTAAGCTGCAGAATCAATTTTGAATATCCTTGCCAACCGGGGATAAATAATAGCAGCGGAAAAACAAACTATGGATTGCATAAATAGCGATGCCCGTACTGGTGGTCCACTTTCATCAACAACAGATGAATCTCGACCAGGAACGCCAAGTGGTACCTCTGCGAGCAGAGACGTCATTGAATGTGACAAGAATGAGTTTTCATTATTACTCCATTTGCCACCGGGAGAACAATCCAGAATTTTTACCTGTTTGCGGGCTCATGATATTGCTCAATTATCGCGGGTAAATTCACGCATCAACAACAGACTCAAAAATGATGATGCAATGGCAAGGGCATGGTATCGCCAGTTTGCTTCAACACACCAGGCTCTATTAAAGACAATCGTTACTACAAAAGATAAAGAGGAACTACAGAAATGGTTGCAGCGTTTTACAAAGGATGGGGCTTTAGTCAAGTCAATCATGGATCGCCAGGCCAGTATTCACTTTCCTGCTTTGTTCTTTTCCACTCTCACCAAACTGATGTCTGAATGTAAAACATTTAAATTAGAGACAAAAGCCACCCTCCCCTGTAATGGCGGGGCCGATTCCGCTACCTTCAGTGCCGATGGCTGCTATCTGGTGAACACCGGGTATAAAACGGTGGAAATCTATGGCCGGGAGAGCGATGGATCCTGGGAAGCAAAAGGCACTATCTGCCACTATGGCCAAGTCATGTCAGTCACCTTCAGTGCCGATAGTCGTTATGTGCTGACTGCCACCTATGAGGGCGAGACGAAAATCTATGGCAGGAAGGACGAACGATCATGGGAAGAAAAAGCCACTATTTCCCATGATGAGTGGGTCACATCAGCCACCTTCAGTACCGATGGCCGCTATGTGGTGACCGCCAGCGCAGATGGCAGGGCGAAAATTTATGGCCAGGAGGACGATGAGACATGGACAGAAAAAGCCATCATTCGCCACGATTATTTAGTCAATACGGCCACCTTCAGCGCTGATGGTCGCTATGTAGTGACCGCCGACCAGGACAACAAAGCGAAAATCTACGGCATCAAAAATGATGGTTCTTGGGAAGAAAAAGCCATTATTACCCACGAAGACTCTGTTGAATCAGCCACCTTCAGTGCCGATGGTCGCTATGTGGTGACGACCAGTGACGATCGCAAGGTAAAAATCTATGGCCTGGAGGCCGATGGATCATGGGAAGAAAAAGCTATCATTACCCACAATGGAGAGGTCAACTCAGCCACATTCAGCTCCGATAGCCGCTATTTGGCGACCGCCGGTGATGATGGCAGGGCAGTCATCTATGGCCTGAATAAAGACGGATCATGGACAGAAAAAACCACCATTTCTCATGATGGTTGGGTCTACTCAGCCCTCTACAGCCCCGACAACCGCCAGGTGGTGACCTGCAGTCAAGATTTCACGGCGAAAATCTATGACTTGAAGGACGATGGATCATGGGAAGAAAAAGCCATCCTTTCCCATGAGAATAAGGTCTACTCAGCCAAATTCAGCCCCGATAGCCGCTATGTGGTCACCCGCGATGAAGATGACACGGTGAAAATCTATGGCCAGAAGCTCAATGGATCCTGGGAAGAAAAAACCACCGTTTCCCATGATATGGATATTATATCAGCAACTTTTAGCATCGATGGCCGCCATGTGATCACCGCCAGTGTAGATGGCACTGCGAAAATTTATGGCCAGACAAGCGATGGATCATGGCAAGAAAAAGCCATCATTTCCCATAATGCCGGGATCCTGTCAGCCGCCTTCAGCGCCGATGGTCTGGTGTTGACCATCCATCCCGATGGAATGGTGAAAATTACTGAACTAAAGATGAATGAATGAGTCTTTGCTGTCACTCATTAACCGAGATCCGCATTAGCCCGACAGGATAGCCCCCTGTGTCAAGGTAGATGTTGCCTCTTTTGATTCATGACTCTCAATAACTGAGAGCATTTAGCAAGAGGCTGTTATGGCTCACTATTCCAAAGAAATGAAAGAGCCCGT